>JAJZMA010000108.1:8317-8769 GCA_021850405.1 bacterium | reverse complement strand
CGTACCAGTCGGCGACGTAGCCCAGCAGATAGCGCCGGGCGGTCGCCGGAGGGGGGTTGACTACAAAGCGCACCTCTGTTGGCGGGGATGGTCGGCGGTTGCCTGTGAAGGCAGGGTCTAGAGCCATTTCCCCAATTGTACGGAACCTGCAGGCTGCTTCCCTGTCGGAGTTACGCAGGGAGCAGCTGGACCTGGAGATAAGGCATATTTGACGCATTACTGACGCATGGCTGACGCGTTCCTGGCAGCAGCGCAAACGTCAGGCAGTGCCGGGGAGGGCAGCCTGCCTTACTTCATGCCTCGCATAGCCGACAAATCGTTCTGTCTCCCAGTGCTCCTGTCGCCGTCCCTCCCCTCATAGGTGCCATACGGGCGATTGGCTCCATAAGGGAAATGGTTTTGTTGCGGGAAGGCGGGCGTGCCGGCGTCGGGGGAGAAGGCATCGGCGGAGT
>JAJZMA010000108.1:0-8307 GCA_021850405.1 bacterium | reverse complement strand
ATGTCACGGGTAGCCCCGGTGCTTTTACAGGAGGGTAGCATTCTGGTTCCAGCTGGTTTTAGGAGTGGCTTTCCTCTGGGCCACAGGCCAGTGCGTCTACGCCAGCAGTTGGCTCCAGACTCACTATCATGCGGTTGCGGAAGGGCCGTTCGACACCGGTTACCTGGAAGGTGCCCGCAACTATCCATTCTGCTTCATCCCAGCACCGCCAGGTCGTCGAGAAGGGCGCTACACACAGTGATCGGCTCCCGGGAGCGCACTGCAGGAGAATTGAGAGTGGGTAAGCAAGCGATTCGACAAACCAGCGTCCGAAACCCTGTGCAACGTGCCTGCGTTCACTGAACGACTGTGGCGTCAGGTGAAGAGTGTCACCAACGGCAAAAAGGTTTTTCTCCCGCTTTCCGGATATCTGTTCCAGCGATATGCCACGGTACAGTTTTGGCGCTGTCGGAGGCATGGCGCGAAGCACTGAAAGAAGTGACATGGTCTCTTTGGTCAGGTATTTGGGATCCTCCATTGGCCTGACCCCAGCCAGTAGTTCCATGGCCCGCCTTCTCACTCCTTGCGACTCGCGTTGCCAGGTTGCCACAGCTTCGCAGAAGGTGGCGAGGGTTTGCCTCGGCACCTTGAATTGAAGGCTTCTTACCCATTCACGGTCCTCCTCAAAGATGGTGCGGGGCGCAGTTGTCAGCTCTTTGGCCCAGGAGCAGCTGGAAAAGAGTCCGCTCGGTTTACCATGCGGCAATGGGCCTGCATGGATGAGCTCTTGCGCGAGACTGGCCTGGGCAGATCTGACGGGAAGCACGGTGGGCTGTTGTTTGAGCTTGCCAGTGTTGTCAGTAACCCAGCGCACGGGTCGGCCCTTAAGGAAAGTGCGTCTTTCGAGCCATGCAGTGCGTTCCGGCCAGGCAAGGTCAGCTGGCATCAGATGGTGAATTCTTTCGGGGTTGACGAACAGGGGCTGTGGTTTTCCTGTTTCAAGCTCCATGGAAGCTCGTCTCCTTCCTGACCTGAAAGCTGGTCATTGATCCTTCCCTCTCAGCTTTGTAGATCCTGGGGCAGGGCTTCTTATGTCCCGGGGAGCGCACCATCGTGTTGCAGCAGCGCCCGTTGAGGTTAGCCGTGGATGGCAGACGTTGGGCAGACGATAGCTGCTCTTGCGGCCTTTTGTTTCTTGCTTGCATAATCATTCAGTTTGAGCCAATTCTGTACCTGGGCATTACGACGGCCCCTCCTCTGGGCCACACGCCAGTGCTTCTACTCCAGCAACCGGCTCCAGGCTTACCACGAGGCGGTTGGGGTCAACCTGCTCTGTTCCGGTGATCTGGAAGGTGCCTGCGACGATCCATTCGGCTTCATTCCAGCCCGGCTTGTCCTTCGAAAAGGGGGCTATGCACAGGGAGCGGCTCCCGGGCGCACAGCGCATGAGAATCGACAGTGAGGGACCGGGCAGATTGCAAAGCCAGCGCCCAAAAAGTTCTGCATGGTGCCTGTCTTCGCTAAACGACTGCGGCGTCAGGTGAAGGGTGTCACCAACGGAAAACAGGCCTTGCTCCGCCGTTGAATGTCTGTGCAGCGCCACCCCCCGGTAAAGTTTCGGCGCGGCAGGTGGCATTGCGGCAAGCACCGAGAGTAGCGACTGCGTCTCCCTGCTCAGCGGTTCAGTCCAGTAGTCCGGTTTGGCCCCAGCCAGCAGCTCTATTGCGGCCCGCCGTGGTCCTGCTGCCCATGTCTGCCAGGTTTTTATTGCCTCACAGAAGGGACCAAACTCTTCGGCTGGCACTGTGGATGCAAGCTGTTTTACCCATGCACTGTCATTCTCATAGCTGCTGCGGGGGGCAGTACGCAGCTCACCTGCCCATGCGCACTGGGAAAACTTCAGGTACTGCTCTCCATGCGAAAACGGTTTTTTCAGGAGGAGGCTTCTGACCAGGTCTGCCTGGACCGGGTCGTGGTCCAGTACCGTTGGAACACTTTCCAGCCCCCCCCTTCCATCGGTAACCCAGCGCACTGGCTGTGCCCACCTGGTGTCGTTTCGTTCAAGCCAGGCTGTGCTCTCCCTCCAGTCGAAGCTCTGTGGAAGCAGATGACCAACCCTCTGGATCGCCGGTGCAGAATGCTGGCGCTTCCGGGATTCAAGTTCCATTCAAGGATTCTCCTGATGCTGTCAGTCTGGGCTGGCTCTGCCTGGAGCGGCTGCCCTCTGTCCCGCGGGACGGCAGCCAACCTCACACAGGAACGCCATTCGTACAGTAACTGCACATGGCAGACATCGCGCGGACGATTCGAGCATCTTTTGGGGATCACCTGTCCGCCTCCTGGGCCGCCTCTGCACATCCCTCTGCGGGCATGTCACGGAGGAGGGGAGGCTGCAGCAGCACAGCAGCTTCAGGCACTCCTGCGAGGAACCTGCCGCTACAGCTTTGTGACATTTGCTCTATTGCCTGGGAGCATTGGCCCCCCTATGCTGTTTACCATGAAGGCGCCAGACAGGATTGGAACCGTCGGCGATCTTGTCCCTGGACAGGTTGCATTTGCTCCTGTGGCATCACTGTTTGCTCCAGGTGCAGGGGCCGCTCTCGCAGCTGGTGCTGGTGTATATGACGCACCGGTGGCAACCTGCCTTCGTCTGGTGCGGCAGGCTAACGGCAGCATTCAGGTGAGCCTGTATGGCAATGCCCTGAACGAAGTGCTGCGCGGGGGGAGGGCAGGACTCTTTGCTGGTATAGGCCGCACCGGTGTTGCAGCGGAGCTGGCTGCCCGCCATGCTCCTGTCTACGATGAGCGCGTAAAAAAGCTGGTTCAGGGTCTTGCATTCGGACCTAAGAGAATGGAGATTGTGGGCCGGCAGCTAGGTGAAATAGGGGCCTGAACCGGCCTCCATGCCTGTCCAGCTTTTTTGGAGCGCGCCCCCTGTCGTATGGATGGAGGGCAGGACTTGCCAGGTGATGGCTACTTTTTCTGCCTTATGCGTTATGCATCTGTGAGAGCAGGAAAAGCAGGCACTCTTGAGGGGGCGGGTTGGTCCCGTTGCTTACTTCCAGGCAGTGTGGCAGCAGTTGCCTGCATCCTGCTCTCTGCCTGTGGAGCTGCGAGCCTTTCTTCCCCGTCCCATCCGGTTACAGAGGCATCTCCCTGTAGCGGTCCTGCCACGAAAGGTCCGCCTGGGGTTGCGATACATGGTGTCTGCCTTGCCTCCCCGGTCAATCTGGATGGCGGCCGCGTGGTCATGCAGCCTGCAACACATGCCTTCCCCAAAATATCTGCCAGCCAGGCACGCCTGCTCTTTGATGGCGCGCTCAACGAGTGGATTACCCATCCAACCCTCCTGCTCGCGTATGTCACCATCGGCAATGTTTCATCCTGGACACCAAAGGAAGCTCCAACTCCTGCTGCGGGTCCGGGTACCTCCACCAGCCTTCCTGGCTACACTCATGAGCTTGCCTGGGCGGCACTTGCAGTTGGACAGCAGGGAGTGGCTTCCTGCCCCCTGATCCTGGGCAGCCCCTCACCCACCAGGGCGGTCCCTCCAGCTGGTGACCCTCCCCTGGATCCTTCCCCCGTTGAGCTGTATGTCCTGAATGCCATGACCGGAAGGGGGATGGTGGATTACCGTGGTCCTTCCCTCTTTCCCTGTACCGGGACGTATTCTCCGCCCCAGATAGAGGCAGTTACCGCCACGATGTTGCTCCCGTGGACTGCAAAGGGGCATAACGGAGGCCACACTACCCTTCTTGTAGATGTGCCGGCGTGCACATTGCCAGGGTCGCTAAGCGCAGTCAGCTATGGGCAGTGGCTCGGACTGCCCACGTTCCCTGGCACTCTGCCAAAGCGGTGGAAGGGGCCACACGTCAACAACATCGTTGTGGTGGGCCAGGTCTCTTTGACCCAGGTCGACTGCTTTCCGGCAAGGAGGATAAGCGTCCCGCTTGGGTCTGCGCTGCTCCCCCATGGACCTACAGGGGTAGTCTGGCAGGGAATCTGGCTGCATCCGTATTCCCGACCCCTCGTACCCCCGGCAGATTTCTGGGTGCACTGACAGACAAGGCGGGGGTCTTCACCCGGGCACATCCAGTCTGATGTGGCCCCATGGCTGGCTGTTTCCCCCTCAGGCAGGAGTGCAGTGGTAGGGCACCACCAGCGAGGTGGGGATGGACTTTGGAGCGAGTATCTCAAGGGTAATCCTTGCCGGAGCTGAGAGCGGTGTGGTGATCCGCCAGGGCTGCTCCAGCCGGAAAGAGCCATCTGCAATGGTTATTGGAAGGCTCTGTGGTGTGGTTACCACTCCGGTGCTCTCGCGCCAGGAGTAGCGCAGCATGCCCGCTCCGCGTACCGGTGCGGTCGCGGTAATGATGAAGTTGGTGTTGCAGGTGCCGGAAGCTGGAGTTGCCGTAAGTTTCACCGGCCCCGCCAGTCGCAGCGCCGGGATGGTCGTTGGGGGTGGAAACCTGCCTTCCACTGAGAGGGCGGCGAGTATGCCGGCTGCAACTGCGGCCAGTATGAGGAGCGAAAAAAGGCCTCGCCATGCATAGCGCATAGCCCCACCAGTATCCTTCTGGGGTCGTTCCCTGCGCTCGCGTCTGGAGGGCTCTGCCGTTGCGCCTGCATCGGGTCCAGGAGGGAGTGTGGGCGCCTGCGAAGCGGCTGCCGTTGAAGCAGCAGCAGCGGCAACGGGCAGTTCCTGTGCGCCACTTTCCAGTGTGTCAGAAGCATGAGGTGCCTGCCTGTCCTCCTGCTCCATTGAGCGCTGTACTGGAGGCAGCGCCACCGGGACAGGTACTGGTCTCTCTTCCGGGGGAGCCTGCACGCGGCGCTGCGGACTCCCGGCAGATCCGCCTCCTACCAGCACTGATCCAGGCTGCAGGGTTCTGGTCTGGCGCCACTGTCGCCCAAGTGAGCTTTCAGCTGCAGCGAGCAGTGTCTTGCGCAAGATTGCAGCGCTGGAGGGACGCTGGGTGGGATTGGGCGCCTGGGCAGATTGCAGCACTGTGGCGATTGAGCCGGGCAGCTTTACTGGATTGGCCGGGTCCTCATTGGCAAGCAGCTCAGAGAGGAGACATGACGCAGCATAGATATCGGTTGCCTCGGGAATACCTGTGCCCGCTGGGTCGGGGTAGCGTACCTCCCATCCCGGAGGGCTGGTCCTGGTAGCGGCCTCTGCCAGCGCCAGGTCCGCCAGCTTGACATGGCCATCGGCCAGCACGGCAATACTCTCTTTCCGGATATCTCCGTGCGTTACCCCCCGTTCGTGAGCCGCACTTATGCCAGCCAGCAGGTCATCGGCTATCAGCAGTACATCGGGTACCGAGAGTCTGGTCCCAGGCTCTTCCAGTAGCTGCGACAGCAATCGTCCTGGTGGCAGTTCGGTGATAAGGCAAAGACCCCTCGGTGTCTCCCGCAGGTCGTACGTGGATACCAGCCTTGGGTGCCGCAGCCGTGCCAGCCTGGCACCGACGCGTGCAAGTTCCTCGGAGAACCCCGGGTGTTCGGTCAGCTGCTCGTTCAGTATCTCCAGTGCGACAACATAGCCGGTTTTGCGGTACCTGCCCGCAAATACTGTTCCCGACCACCTGGTGGCGAGCCTTGTGCTCAGCTCGTAGTCAGCAAGTGCATCCTCAGCCCTCATCTCAGACGCTGTTGGTGGGCTCTGGGTGCTGTCTCCTGGTCCTGGGCTCACGGATAGATCCCGCGCACCTGTGTTGCCTGCGCTACCCGGGATACTGCTACAAGATAGGCACCCAGCCGCAGGGAGCAGCTGTGGCTGTCGGCCTGTTCGCACATCTGGTTAAACGCCTTTACCATTATGTTTTCCAGCCTGGCGTTTATCTCACTTTCCTCCCAGAAGAAGGACTGCAGGTCTTGCACCCATTCGAAGTACGAGACAGTAACTCCGCCAGCATTGGCAAGGATATCTGGCACTACAGTTATGCCGCGGGATTCCAGTATGGCATCGGCATCTGGTGTGGTGGGCCCGTTGGCCCCCTCAACCACAAGTTTTGCCTTTATCCTGGGGGCATTTTCACTGGTGAGCTGGTTCTCGAGCGCTGCTGGCACCAGTATGTCAACTGGTAGCTCCAGCAGCTCTTCATTGGTAACGGGCTCTGTCCCTTCAAATCCGGTTACCTTGCCGGTCTCTTCCCTGTACTCGAGCAGCTTCGCGATGTCGATTCCGGCAGGATTGTAAATTCCCCCGTATACGTCTGATACCGCTGCAATCCGGAATCCTGCCTGCTCCATAAGCTGTGCGCTGATCGAGCCTACGTTGCCAAATCCCTGGATGGCAACTGTAGAGCTGGCGGGATCCATCTTCAGCCGTTTGCATGCCTGCAGTGCAACTATGGTGACGCCCCGTCCAGTTGCTGCGGGCCGGCCTTCGCTTCCGCCAATCTCCTGTGGTTTGCCGGTTACAACTGCCGGTACCGAATAGCCAGACTCCATTGACACCGTATCCATGATCCATGCCATGACCTGGGCATTGGTGTTTACATCGGGGGCAGGTATATCAGACTCAGGGCCCACCAGCAGCGTGATTTCACTGGCAAACCGGCGGGTCAACCGCTCCAGCTCCCGCATGGAGAGCTCTTGTGGGTCCACAATCACCCCGCCCTTGGCCCCTCCGTAGGGGATGTTGACCAGGGCGCACTTCCACGTCATCCACATGGAAAGGGCCTTTACCTCGTCCAGAGAAACGTTGGGGTGGAACCGGATACCGCCCTTGGCGGGCCCCCGGGTAAGGTTATGTTGCACCCGGTATCCTTCATAGATTTTGAGCGAGCCGTTGTCCATCCGCACTGGGAACCGTACGACCAGCTCGCGCCGTACCTCTCTCAGCACTGCGCGCAGGCTCTTGTCCATGTTGAGCAGCTCTGCAGCCGCGTCAAACTGGCGCTGGGCGCTCTCCCAGGGGTTGGTAACGATGGCCGGGTGGGTTTTGGTGGCGGTTTCGGTTGTAGCAGTCACGATGGAAGACTACCAGTGTGGGGTCTGCTTTTGCGCGCAGCCCGGGACGTAAACAGGGCCTGCCACTGCCCATCTCTCCTGCAGGCGACTATTGGCGCTGGCTGGGGATGCGGTGAAATCAGTTCCATGAGCGCTGTATCTGGGTGGTGAGTTCATTGCCTAGCTCACAGAAAACTGCCAGCTGCGCAGTTGAGTGACGCCGCTGCTTGCAACGATTTCGTAGCTTCCGCTGGCGAGTGGTTTCGGGGGTGTCAGGGCGAGCGCCATGGTGCCAGACCCCTGCGCATTGGGCGACAGGATATAAAGCTGCTGTACCAGGATTTTACTGGCACCTCCAGGCAGCTGGTCCAGCGAGAGTGTTACCGTCTGTGCGGGTGCTGCATGGGAGAAGTAGCCGTCAACCTGTACGCTGCTAGTGCCAGCAGGCAGCAGGTGGGTGGCAGTTGCTGCCACCGCCCCGGGGGCGATGCCGGTAACGTAGAGGCTGGTGACGGTGAAGCTGGAGGCTGCTCCTGAGTGTCTGGTGGAGGGTGTCCCGTGAAGCAGGAACGCGCCCACGCCGGCGACGATGAGCAGAAGCAGAATGAGAACGACCAGTAGCGGCCAGCGTCTCCTTGGCGCTGGTTGTGGGGGAGGAGGCGGCATCGGGCGGACTGCCTCTGTCGAAAGGCTGGTGCGGAGGTCTTCTGCAGGAGCCATCGCAACCGCAGGAGACCAGGGTATCTGTGCTAGGGGAGTATCCGGCGGCGCGGGCTCAATGCCAGGGGAGGAATCAGGCTCGCCGCTCCAGGGTGGTTCTTCAGGATTCATGGCCGGGCCAGCCGCTGCCTCAGCCTCTATGTCTGTCTCCATCTCCGGCTCGGACTCGCTGACAGCAGTAGGCTGCCGCTCTGCACCTTCCTCACTGGCTGGGCCCACCAGGGCAGAAGTTTCATCCGGAATCGCCCCCACCCCGGCTGTGAGTGTTGCCTGCTCCATCGTCCCTTCCCCAGTGCCAGTTTCAGGTTCTGCCTCTGCCTCTGCCTCTGCCTCTGCCTCTGCCTCTGCCTCTGCACTCTCGGCGGAATATTGGGCTGGTTCGGGAGTAAGGGAGGACTCACGAAGGCTCTGCAGTGCCAGGTTGATGTCTTCCTGCGTCTCCCGGATCTGCTTTGCTGTGAGCCGCGGAAGCCCTGTGCCAGCATCCGAGACCGACGGGGAATTCCGTGGGGTGAGGGCTCCTTGTTCATGGCGTACTGGTGCAGGACCGGCAGGTGCTGCGGCATCCACTTGCGGAACTGCCTGCTCTATCCCATCCTTCGGTACCGTGGCTGATTCCCCCTGGTCCAGCCAGACGGGCTTGTCCAG
>JAJZMA010000218.1 GCA_021850405.1 bacterium | reverse complement strand
GCAGGCTTTCTCGGAACCATAAAGATGGCTTCTGTGCCGGAAGGATGCACCTTGCGCACAGTCAGACTACCCCCAAGCTGCTGTGCCCACCCGGTTACCTGGCTCACCCCATTGCCCGCAGCTGTCGGTTGGCCCGGCCCAGGGAAGGAGCCATTGTCTACCACTTTTACCGTAATGTTGGCCCCAACCCTGACATAGAAATCCACTGCCGTAACCCCTGCATGTCGAGTGGCTTCAGTAAGCAATTCCCTGGCCACAGCAACTACTGTTGTGTTCAGTTGCTCATCGTTGATGTTGTCGACTGGGCCATTCAGGTGGACCACAGGAGCAGTGCCCACTGTCTCGCCAATCTCAATTACCAGGCCAAGCAGCTGGGCTCTCAGAGGCGCTGGGCCATCCATCTCTTGCCCGCGCAGGGCAAAAATTATGCCGCGAATATCCTGGATAATGCTGTCAAGTTCATCGACAGCAATCTGGATCCGGTTCCCCAGCAGACCATCCCCGGACGACACCGCCAGCGCCTGTAGGGAGAGCCCGGTTGCAAAGATGCGTTGAATAACGTTGTCATGCAGATTACGTGCTATTTTCTCCCTGTCCCGCACCCCTGCCAGGTCAGCAATCTCTTCATGAAGGAGCCGGTTTTCCAGCACAACGTCCGCTACTGCTACAAGGGAAACTACCGTCTTCTCATCGTTCCTGGAAAATCCACCCGCCCTCAACGTGTTGGCGAGATAAAGACCACCTGCCACCATATTGCCAGACCTTAGCGGTACCCCCATAAATGACGTCAGGACAGGATGATGCAACGGGAGCGCGGCCGGCAGGGGATGCGCGCGAAGGTCCCTTATGCGCACTACGCCACCGCATCCAGGAAAAAGTGAAAGCCAGTCTCCACTCTGTTGCCATTCGCCAATAGACTGCTCCTCCTCCGGCGACAGGCCGACCGTATGGAACCGGGCCAGCCTGGGAGTTACCAGTCCAGTGGCAGGTATAGCTGCCAGGATCCCAAGCGCTCCATATTGTGCTCCGGTAAGCTCCACCGCGGCGGCCAGCAGTTCCTCGATAAGGGAGTCCTCGTCGCCGGCGGAGACTATGGCCGCAAAAGCAGCCGCTACTCTCTGGAACCTGATCACTTTTCCATTCTATACGCACAGATTACAGTCAGCCTGGAGTCCGCGCTATTTACCGGCCTGCACCTCCCCACCGTTCTATGCCCTGCCAGCATCACGGCATTGACCACTACCCCTGGCAATCAGCCAGAAAGCTATATCCCGGGCCATCTTCTGCACTGATCCATGGATGGCGTCAGGATAGAAGCCCAAAAACTGGTTCGGGCACTTCCCACTGTTGCCGAATTTTTGGAAGATGAGGTTTTGCCAGACCGGGAAAAGCTGCTAAGGAGCGCGCACCGCCAGGGCGGGGGCCATGACCAGCTGATCTGCCTCCACATATCCAGAGATGCCATCCTTGGTCTCGACCCGGACAAAACGTCCCCTTTGTACCTCCACGGCAAAAAGTGGGGTGGCTGTGTATATTGCCGGACCACGACGAGCGGTAAAGGATGGCTCGGAATAAAGCTCATAACCGGTACCTGCCCAGGAGGCGACCAGGGTCACTTCGCCAGGCTGGATTCGGCCATCCCTGTAAATCCCATATGGATCGCCTGCGCCCCGCGTCAGCACGGTCACAAACTCCTCCGCCCGGGACACCACCCACCGGCTGGCCGTAGCTTCAACCTGAACCAGTGTCCCTTCGGGTGCTTCTACGGCGGTACATTCAAAAAAATGAGGGTTACGCAGCCGGCCGCCCCACCCTCCAAAGAATCCCCTTCGGATAACCTCTATCCCACGCGCTTTTGATGAGGACAATGGCTCAAACTGCAAAGGCAGAGTAACCAGCTGTTCCATTACAGCAAACACCTCCCGCACAGGGATGTAGGTAGTAACACTCCAGCGGCGCTCTATCTTTGCCATATGCGAATCTTACCGCGCTCCACATTGACTCTGCCTGCGGCCGAGGCGGTAGCAACAGGAGAGATGCGCCTGGGTAAGCATCCCCAGGAGGCTCTTGCTGGAAGCACGGATGAAGGCGGGGAGCAGGGATAAAGGTAAGAAATCAGCAGGCCAGGATGCTGATACCATGACAGACGTGTAACGGTCACCCGGAGAAAGCGCTACCGACAACAGGATGGAGGGTAATGCGGCAAAATATGGGAATGAAGCTGCCCATGTTTCACGTGAAACAGTGCACCTTATCCACAGCAGGTCGGGCCCGGGTATTGACTTTGAGATCAGCATTGGGGCCCGCACCTGTGGATAACCTGTGGAATAGATGGAATGGGGGTCGGCTCCCGCTGCGATGACCCATAGAATCGCAATTGCAAACCAGAAGGGTGGCGTCGGCAAGACCACCACCACGGTCAATACTGCTGCAGCGCTGGCAAGCATGGGGTATAACGTCCTTCTCATCGACTGCGATCCACAGGCAAATGCCAGCGCAGCACTCAATGTCCGTCCCGCCCCAGGGGAATCCACCACCTACGATGTGCTTGTCCTGGGACAGCCCATGAGCATTGCGGTCCGTAATACCAGCCAGGAGCGGCTGACGATACTCCCCAGCTCCATCGCACTTGCCGGGGCCGAGATCGAACTGGTCAGCCTCCCCAGACGTGAACACCGGCTCCTTTATGCACTTGAAGGAGTTACCGAACCAGATTTCATCCTGTTTGACTGCCCTCCCAGCCTGGCTCTGCTTACCCTGAATGCTCTGGTGGCCGCCGAAAAGATACTGGTACCCCTGCAGTGCGAATACTATGCCCTGGAAGGGCTTACGCTTTTGATGCGAACACTGGAGATTATGCAGACGGGCCTGAATCCCCACCTTTCCCTGCTGGGCATCCTGCTTACCCTTCATGACAGTAGACTGTCGCTGTCGACCGATGTCGTCCGTGAGGTGCGCGACAAGTTGCCCACGGAAACATTTGAGACCATCATCCCGAGAAATGTCCGGCTGGGTGAGGCACCCAGTCATGGGCTCTCCATCCAGCAGTATGATCCAGACAGCAAGGGGGCGCTCGCCTACAATGCGTTTGCCCGTGAACTATGTACACGCTTGGGAGAGAAAATGCCTGAATCCTCCGGTGATACCCATGGCTGAAAGAGAGAACCGGCCACCTCAAAAGCATGGGCTGGGACGAGGACTGGATGCTCTCCTGGCGCCAGTGCCAGCAGCTCCCTCAGCCCCCATGCCTACGCAGGGAGACCCATATCTGCGAGAACTCATTGTCCACGAGATTCATCCCAATCCGGATCAACCAAGACAGCTGTTCGATCCAGAAAGCATGACGGCGCTTGCCCAGAGTATCGCTGAACATGGAGTGCTCCAGCCAATAGTAGTGGAGCCAGCCGAAGAGGGCTATTTACTGATCGCAGGAGAGCGGCGCTGGCGTGCCAGCCAGGCCGCTGGCCTGCCTACCATACCTGCTCTGGTACGGCCCGTTTCCGAATCCAGGCGACATGCGCTGGAGATTGCACTCACAGAAAACCTGGCACGGGAGGAGCTCTCACCTCTGGAAGAGGCCTCCGCCTTTGCGAGGCTGGCTGATGTGTTCGGTATGTCACATGACGCCATTGCCAGACGCGTGGGACGATCCCGGGCTGCCGTGTCAAACACACTGCGCCTCCTGAAACTGCCAGCGGAAGTACAGCTGGCGCTTGACCAGCAGAAGATATCCGCTGGACATGCCAGAGCTCTCCTGGCACTTGAAGAGCAGGCTGCACAGCTGGAGCTGCTCGCCCAGATTGAAGCACGTGGGCTTTCCGTACGTGATACCGAGCGAAGGGTTGCACAGTACCAGGAAAAAGATTCAAGGCAGAATAAAACGCCAGCAGGCACCACTGCTACCGGGGGTGTCGCCGCCGCAAACAAGGACGATGCATTAATTAGAAGACTGGAAGAGACACTTGGCGTGCCAGTGACCATAGAAAGGAAGAAAACAGGCGGCAGGCTTCTCATCTCGTTCTATTCAGATGAAGACCTGGGCTCGCTTTACGACCGCCTGGGAGGCCCTCCCCTATGAATTGCCTGGCCTCGCTGTGCTGGGCTGACAGCAGGCCAGCCCAGCACCAGCATTGCAGGCTATCAGGTTAGGCGCCCACACTCCTCTGCGCATTGCCGTGGAGCCGGCTCTCTACCTCTTTCAGGTTCAAATGATTCAGGAATGCTTCCACGTACCGGGGCCGGTCGGCGGGTTTATAGTCCAGCAAAAACGCATGCTCCCAGACGTCCATCACCAGGAGTGGACGAAAACCGGCAATATTGCCATCCTGGTGCAGGGTGATCCACTGATTGCTGAGCTTGCCAGTGGCGGGATCTTCATACAGCACCACCCAGCCTACACCGCGCATTGCACTTATGGCAGCAAAATCCTTCTTCCAGACATCAATGTCCCCAAACGACTCACCTATTGCCCTTCCGAGGTCTGAGGAGCTATTGATTTCCGCTCCTCCCCCATCCTTTTGCATGTTGCCAAAATACAGTTCATGCAGCACCATGCCGTTGTACTCAAACGGCAACCTCCTGGTCGCCTCAGAATACTCCAGTGTTCCAAACTTGCCATTCTCGCTCAGAGTGATCAACTGCTCGGTCAGCAAGTTTGTATTCTTCACATATCCGGCATAGAGCCCAAAATGGATCTCCAGGGTCTTATCGGAAATTCCCGAAAGCCCATGGAGGTCGAACTCCCTCACCTTATATGGAGAACTGGATAACAGAGCCATCGTTTTACCTCATATATGCTGCTGGCGAATCCCTTTATTCTCGCAGCTTGTACCTGATTCCTGCACACCGTCCCGTGCAGAATCGCAGAGAACGAGTAGAATGGCTGGGATGTCATTGGCAAAACTGGGACGTCAGATCCAGGGTCCCTTGCGAGATGTCCTGGAAGTGGTTATTTTTGCGTTCATCCTTTTTATCCTGCTCCAGTTCGTCGTCATGACGGTACGAGTATCCGGTTACAGTATGGAAAATACCTTTCACAACAACGATCTACTGGTGGCAGAACGCATCTCACTGGACTTTTCGGGACCAAGTCGCGGGCAGGTTGTGATTATTAATCCTCCTGGGATTCCCGGAGAGCAGTTCATAAAACGGGTTATTGGACTGCCAGGCGACAAAATTGAGATCACAGGTAACTACCCCGTAGCTGGACATCCCGGACAAACACAGACGGCCATCCTGATCGAGCCTGGAGGCAAAGGCCCGTGGGATCTGGTTGAGGAACCATTCCTGCCTCAGCCCTGGGTGGTAAACACCAGCTGCTGCCTACTCAGTGGACAGGAAAGTGCAACCCCAACTGTTGAAACTATTCCTCCCAATGATTATTTTGTTATGGGAGACAATCGCAATTACAGTGAGGACTCCCGTTTTTTTGGATGGGTGCCCAAAAGTCATCTGGTGTCGGTGGTTCTCTTTCGCTTCTGGCCACTTACGGCATTTGGTGGCTATGGTCCGGGTCCAACGCTCGTGCCGGCGCCTTACCCACCCCAGGGAATTACTTAAGGCTTCCTGCGGCCTGGGGGGAAAGGGGCCGCATGCATCAGCTGCATTGTTGCCTAAACCAGCCAGTCAGTCTCTGTGCTTTGCCATGCGCAGAGCTCCTGTGCTGAAAAGAACAATGGGATCTCTCTCTTTGCCGTTGTCACCGAGTCGCTCCCATGGATAAGATTCATGCCCATGGAAATGGCAAGGTCACCACGTATGGTCCCGGGAGCAGCGGCAACCGGGTTTGTGGCACCCATCATGCTCCTGACCATTCCAACAACGTTCGGACCTTCCCAAACCATGGCCACCACGGGCCCAGAGGTGATAAAACTGATCAGGGAAGGAAAAAAGTCTTTTCCCGTATGCTCGGCATAATGTCTTTCAGCCGTCGCACCATCCAGCACAAGCATTTTAAGCCCCGCCAGGTGCAACCCCTTTTTCTCCAGCCGACCAATGATGGACCCTATAAGACCCCGTTGTACTCCATCAGGCTTGATCAGGACCAGGGTGCGCTCGACTGTACCGGTTTTCTCAGGCACGGTCGGCAACCGGATGGATCACTACCCTTCTCTCCATCTCCTCGCCCATTGATTCGGTCCTGACCCCCTTGTAGTTTTGCAGTGCCAGATGCGCTGCCCTGCGCTCATAGGCCCTCATGGGATCCATACGATATGCCTGACCAGTCTCCAGAACCCGGTCAGCAACCCTGATCGCCATCTGTGCTACCTGAGCCTCCCTGCGCGCGCGATACCTCTCCACATCCACTACCACCTTGCGGCCAGTACCATCTCCTCCAATCATCATATTGAGGACGGTCTGAAGGGAATAGAGCGTCTCGCCACGCCAGCCAATGAGCAGCCCCAGATCCTCTCCCTCAACATCAAGAATCACGGGTGCAAGATTACTACTGTCACCACCACCAATGCGGGGGGTAATCGTAGCCACGATAGACATCTTCTCCAGCAAGGTCCGCAACGCTATGAACGCCTTCTTCACATTCCCATCCAGTTTCCATACGCGGACAACCACGCCCTGACGAGCCAGTTTCTCCCCTGGGAGCGCTGCGGACAGACCAGTTGAAGCGATGGTATCGATAACGGCTTCACTCTCGTTGAGACCTGTTTCAGCCAGTGCGTGGGCCTTGGCCTCCTCTATCGAATCGCCCGTAAACTCCCATACCTGAAAAGGCGCATCTGCTGGAACGTTATGGGCTGTATCTTCAAAGGAGTGTGATAACTCCTCTGTTGCGATTTCATCACCTGGGATCTGCACTGTGTCTCTCCTCGCCTTTACATTTGACCAATTGTACGACCGTTCCAGATAGTCCTTTCCAGACCATCTGCAATCTAACGACGCTTCTTTCTCTTTTTTGACCGGTTACGACCATCCCCACCCTTGACAACCGGGGGTTGCTGGCGATTGGCTACCGTCTGCAGCTCTGATCCTCCCCTGCCAACTCTCTGGGAAGTAGCCGTAACAGCCAGTGCTGATCTGCCTGCGCGGCCGGTAGTCCATTTTTCCAGGAGCTGTAATCCTGGAACATTATGCCACCCCAGAACTACTCCTGCCTGGACCACCATAAAAAGACTCTGGGTCGCTGAATATATGGCTATCCCCTGCGGAAATCCCCCCCAGATCCCGGTTGTATACAGAAAGGTTACCACCACCATCAATGGCACCATGGTGTTATTGATGGTCTGGGTAACATCGGCCTCTTCTGAGATCAGGTCCCCTTTTCTCGCGGGAGGGCCACTCATCATTTTGGTCTGGAACACCGCCAGAATGCACGCAATGATTGGCAGAATGATCGCTGCAGGATCGTGCCCTATCGCTGATATCGCACTTTGACCCACATTAGCTATCCATAGGAAATGTCTATCCTCCGGGCTTACCGTCGCAGCGGCTTGCCGAACCCCAGCATAAAAGGGCAGAAGAGGCAGGATAAGGAAGGGCAGAATCAGGCAGCTGGACAATGGATTCACATTGTGTTCCTTCATCAAGTCAGACATGGCCTTGTTCAGCGCAGCAGGATCGCCCTTATGTACGAGACGAAGCTCCTTCTGTCGAGGCTGAAGTGCCTGCATTTTCTGGGTGGTATGCAACTGCATGGAAAAAAGCGGCCAGAGAAGCAACCGGTACAGGATGGTTAACACCGCAATGGACAATCCCAGGCCACCTACCCATCGCAGGGGAGGGATACCATTTAGCGCATTACTAATATCACTGAGCAGTGCGGCAACTGGCGCCCCGATATTGAATCCTCCAGTAGCCAGAAAAAAAGTGAAAGGCATCAGGACCCTGGATTCGCATGGTTGGGATCATGCCGACGGTGCCGGGGATGCAGGAGCTGCCGGAACTGAAAAGGTGGATATACGTCTGGAACAGGGTCATATCCATGGCCACCCCAGGGCGTACAGCGCCCAACTCTTCTCATTGCGAGCCACCAGCCTCGAAAAAACCCGTATCGTTCAATGGCCTCATAGCCATACCTGGAACAGGTAGGCTCATATCGGCATCCTGAAAACACAGAAAAAATGGGACTGAGCGTAAGCTGGTACACCCGGATAAATATCAGACTAGCTTTTTTCATCTACAGGGGAACCAAGCCTGCCCAGACAGGCTCCAAAGTCTTTGGCTAGTTTATTGAACGCTGGAACTCCTTCGCTCGTATCAACCGAAACGATGACGTCCAGACCGTTTATACTTGCCAGTCTTTCCCGACACAAACTCGTAAGCTGCCGCCTGATCCGGTTTCTATGGACGGCACCCTGGAGCTTGATGCTGAACCCTATTCTGGGAAAGGGAAGAGAATTAGGAAAAATTCTCAGGGCTACCGTATCACTTCTCATCACTTTCCCCTGCCGCATAACCCTTACGAACCTGTTATGACCGGTCAGACGGAATGGAGGTTTCACCGCACCAGACGAGGTGTCAGTTCATACCGGCCTTTTTGCCGGCGTGCCTTCAGCACCTTTCGTCCTCCAGGAGTAGACATGCGGATACGAAATCCATGGGTTTTAACCCGATACTTTTTTTTGGGCTGAAAAGTACGTTTGATATCATCTCCTTGGCTCCGGCGCGGCACCGGAAGGGAACAGATGTTTGGGATTTGCTGCTGCGCTACCAGAGCAATATTTTCGATGACCAGTATATCCCGTTCTGGACGGCTGCTGCATCCCCACGTATTCCCTCAGCCAAAATCTTACTTTAGCGAGATCATTCCCTCAGGAGAAAATCTTACCGAAGGGGATGATGCCTCCCGGAGGATTTCCGAGGGTGA
>JAJZMA010000107.1 GCA_021850405.1 bacterium | reverse complement strand
GAACTGAGACATTGCTGGAGCGTCTGGAGGCACTGGGCGCCACGTATGAGACCCGGATCGATATGGAATCCACCCAGGTCCTGATGCTGGCTCCGGCTGAACGGGCTTCTGAACTGCTCAACCTCATGGGAGAGCTGGTCTGCAAGCCTGCTGCAGATGGCGCCGAGCTGAAAAAGCGCAAGGCTCTGTTTATGCGGGAGATACGTGCCACTGAGGACTCTCCCTCTTCGTGGGTTGATTCCCACTTCTTTGAGGGGAGCTGGGCTTCTGGTTCTTCCCTTTCGCGGCCACTATTTGGGAGCATGGCGGGCCTTGGCGGAGCGACTCCAGAGCAGCTGCTTGCGCTTCATGGCACCGTCTTTGACCCGTCCCGCATGGCGCTAGTCATCAGTGGGGGAGGCGGGCTGAAAGAGCGGGACGTGGAGGAGGTATTTGCGAGTCTTTCTTCGGGGACAGCCAGGATAGTGCGGGCACCAGCAAGGTGGCCAGCCAGCCCCACCTCTACGGTGCGCATCCGGAGTACTGAAGATGGCGAGAGCCCCATGGTTACCCTTTGCGCATCAACACCAATGCCGCCCTTGCGCAATGCTGCCGGAGCGCTGGACATACGCAAGGCACGCGCCTTTGATGTGCTCCAGGCGGCGCTGAGTGCTGGTATGTCGGGCCGCCTCTGTTACGATGTGCGAGAGAAACGTGGCCTTGTGTACAGCATCTCGTGCAGCCAGAACATCCTTAGTGACACAGGCCTCTTTACCATGGACACGTGGATGGCTCCTGCCAATGGTCCCGCCGCACTGCAGATAGCCTATGACCAGATAAGGGCGCTCGCCACTGGCGATCCTGCCACTGGTGGGCTGGATGCCCGGGAACTTTCCAAGGCCAAAGCCCAGGCCTGTGCCAGGGTGGCGCGCAGGACCGCGACAGCGCTGCGCCGTGGGATTGCATTCGCAGACCAGTGGGCGGTAGGCGGGGCGGTCACCACGCCTGGGGTGCGCATGGCCCAGCTCGCCAGTGTCACCGGAGAAGAGGTGCGCGACGCGGCACGGGCCCTCGTAGCCAATCTGGAGATGACGCGTCTTGTATTTGTTGCTCCCTCCGACATCACCCCAGCGCTACGCAGTGCAATATGCGGGAAGCCGCAGAGGCAGGTGGCATGAACGATCAGGGGACTCCGTACGTTCCGCAGCGTTTCTGTCTTTCCAGTGGGATGGAGTATATCCGCATCTATGTGCCCGAGGCGGACACGGTCCAGGTGCAGATAATGGTACGTGCTGGCTCCAGAGATGAAACACCGGCCACTGCAGGATATGCGCACGCCCTGGAGCACTTTTTCTTCAAGGGGTGCAAGGGATATCCGAATGCGTATGCAATCAATGACACCATCGAGAGGAACGGTGGCAGCGCGAACGCGTTTACAGGCACTGAGATGGTCAGTTACTATGCATCAGGTCTGAAGCATTACGTGCACTCAATCGCACGTGTTATAACCAGGATGGTGACTCAGCCTACGTTTCCTGCTGCCGAATGGCACAACGAGCGCAACACTGTCCTGGAGGAGCTATCCAGCTATGCGGCGGAGCCGATCTCCTGGATGGGAGATGCCATGGTCAAGGCGGCGTTTGGGGGCGATCAGCCCATGGCATGGAGCGCTGGCGGTGTTATGTCGGTAGTTGCAACCTCCGAAGTTCCGGCGCTGGTCGACTATTACGGCAAGTTCTATGATCCGCACAAGATGGCGGTCATCATAGGGGGTGGTGCCACACTGGATCCAGCAGAGGTTGAGCGGCTGGTTGAAAAGATGCCGCCGGGCAAGAATCCTCCCCGTGTTCCAGCTACATGGGGTGCAGGAGAGCTGTACGTAGGCAAGACAGTCACTGCTTCAGCGAGGGGTCAGCAGACGCGAATCATGCTGAATGTACCTGGTGTTCCATCCGGCACAGACCAGGCTTCCGAAGCAAGGGAACTGGCTTTTGACCTTCTGGCGGCGGTTCTTTCCTGTGGGGATTCGTCCCGGCTGCGCACCATGGTACGGCACCAGCCAGGCCTTGCCTCAGACATGGAAGCTTTCCATCAGGCATTCCAGGATGCGGGGGTATTTACTCTCTACATGACCACTAGCCCAGGCATGCAGGAGCGGGCGGTGCGGTTCGCCATGGGGGAGGTGGCAAGGCTTGCGGCAGAGCCCCCATCTGCAGCCGAGCTTGCCCGGGCCAGGATACAGATAGCCACCTCAATACTCGCACGCACCGAGGAGGCTACCGACCTTGTTTCTCATTACGCTGGGCGCTGGGGGGCAGGAAAGGAGCTGCTCTCTCCTGCTGAACTGGTGGCGCGGCATAACTGTGTTACTGCCGCAGATGTCTCCCAGGCGGCGAGACAGGTTATGGCTGGCCAGCAGCAGCTGCGTCTGGTGCTGGTACACCCGGCAGATCCCTTGACTGGACGCAACGCAAAGGGCCAGACCCTGTCGGATGCGGCCGACAGGATTCGCAAGGCAGCACTCTCAGTACCGCTGCAACGCAGCGGCATGGGTCTTGCCTGAAGGGAACTATGCGGCGGGCTCACCTCACCTGGGATGATATTGTCCCTGTGATGTCTCTGCTGAATCTGTCAGCGTAAGGACATGGAGCTTGACCCCTCCCCGGCACGACCTGTTGTACCGCCTCCCCCGGCACAAAGAAAGGTGGCAGGTCGCCGTGGCTGGAGGGCACGCCTTCTTGGTGGAGCACTGGTACTTACCCTCGGTGGAGGAGGTGTCGCCGGATACCTGGAGGCAACTGGCAGGCAGGGAGTGGAACCGCACCGCCAGGACCGGTTCCTGCTTCGAGTGCGGCTGCTTCACCGCCTTCCGCAATCTGTGGCAGAAAGCCGTGTTCTTTCCAGAGAGCAGAAGCTTCAGCTCGGTGATGTCAGGTTTAACGGCAATATTCTGGATTCATTCCAGTACTCCCGTATTGGTGCCCAGTTTGCAAGGCTTGGACCAGCCGGGCAGGCTGAGTTTTCACGTATTCTTGCCGCATCCCAGTCGAGAGAAGCAGTCGGCTATTTGTGGAAGGCTCTGGCAGCCCACAACAGCATTGCGACCATTGCGCGCTTTGCCAATGCGATACGGGGCAAGTCTCCTGCATGGATGGCTGCCAACCTGACCGTTGTCAATGAGAATGTGCCGTTTGGGGGCGCTATTCTCAATGGGAACCGGCAGGAGTCAAACCAGCTCACCCAGCAGTGGAATGCAAGCTGTGCGTCGACAGTGGAGGAGGCTGTGCGGGGGATTGCCGATCCTGTCTTTGCACTTTACCTGCACCAGGGGGGCCCTATCGACATTGAGAGCAATTTTATTCCATCTGTTGCCAAGGAGCCAAACCGGAGGCTGAGCCAGGACCAGGCAAAGATACTCAAGGAGGATGGGGGCATTCCTACGCTTGGGACAGCTCCAGGCTTTGGCACGACGACACCTGAGTATGTAGCCTCGCTTAACCGGATATCTGCCATCACTGGGATTCACTATTTCCTCTATCGCCAGCCAGTCACGATTGCACGCAGCACATTTCCTTCCGCTCAGATGACCTCAGGCCTGCCAGCCGTCCTGGCGATTGAGAGGGGCTTGCAGTCGGGAATGCCAGTCCCCCTGATCGTCGGCAGCAGCAGGAAAATAGAGCATGCGGTGCTGGTCCTGCGGCAGGAGCGGGGAGAGTTCCTGGTGTTTGACCCGGGTTATGGGCAGACAGGCTGGATCAGGAAATCCCAGTTTCTCAACTCAGAGCTCTGGATGTTTGCCAATGGACAGTTTGGGGGTGCTGGTGGCTGGAGCACGCTCTGGGGAGTGCTTGCACCAACTCCCGTGATTCAGGTCATGGCTCCGGTCACAGGCAACCCCTAAAGCCCCGAGCGAGTGGGGTGTATGCAAGCCGGCTACTGCATCGGCCGGAGCCAGGCGACCCTACCGGTTGACCGTTGACATGTCAGCGTACCGGTCACCTGCGGTAACTCCGGGAGGAAATATCTCGTCAAGTGAGCTAAGCTCCTCCGCCGTAAGGACTATATCATCGGCCGCAACATTTTCCTCCAGATACTTGCGGTGCCGCGTGCCAGGGATGGGAACCACATCGTCCCCCTGGGCAAGTACCCATGCGAGTGCCATCTGGGTGGGTGTGATCCCCTTTTCCCTTGCGATCTCGACCACCTTGTCCACCAGCCGCAGGTTCTTTGCAAAGTTTTCCCCCTGGAATCTCGGATGGTGGTGCCGAAAGTCGTTTTCTGCCAGGTCCTCGATTTTGCGGATTGCGCCTGAGAGGAATCCACGCCCCAGGGGAGAGTAGGGGACAAAGCCGATCCCCAGTTCACGCACTGTTTCCAGCACACCATTTTCTTCTGGATCCCTGCTCCAGAGCGACCATTCTGTCTGGAGAGCTGTTATGGGGTGGGTTGCATGCGCACGCCTCATGGTTGCTGGAGCTGCCTCAGAGAGGCCAAGATAGCGGACCTTTCCCTCGGCAACCAGTTGTGCCATTGCACCAACGGTTTCCTCGATAGGGACATTGGGGTCTACCCGGTGCTGGTAGTAGAGATCTATGTGCTCTACGCCAAGACGCGCAAGCGAAGCCTCACATGCACGGTGCACATATTCCGGGCGGCCGTTTACGCCAATCCTGGTTCCGTCGGCTCTGCGCTCGTTGCCAAATTTGGTGGCGAGTACTACTCCGTCCCTCCGGTCTGCAATGGCTCTGCCAACCAGTTTCTCGTTGGTAAACGGACCGTACATGTCAGCCGTGTCGAGGAAGTTTACTCCCAGTTCAAGAGCCCGGTGAATGGTGGCGATGCACTCAGCCTCGTCGCTCTCTCCATAGAACTCAGACATACCCATGCAGCCAAGCCCCTGGGCAGATACGGACAGTTTATTTCCAAGCAGGCGGGTTCTCATGCGGATTCCTCCAATGTCCTGAAATACAGGTGCGATGACCCTTTCTTGTCTACCTCTGCTGTAGTGGCGCGCCAGGCGGGTCGCAGGAGATGATCACGCAACATCGAAGCGGTCAAGCATCATCACCTTGTGCCAGGCGCGGATGAAATCATGCACAAATTTTTCGCTCCCATCACTGGATGCATACACTTCTGCGATTGCGCGCAGCTGGGAGTTGGAGCCAAATACGAGATCCACGCTGGTTCCAGTCCATTTAGCCTTTCCGGATCTACGCTCACTGCCTTCGTACAGGTTTCCGAGTCTCTCATCTTCTCCTGTCTGCTTCCATTCCAGGTCCATGTCAAGAAGGTTTACGAAAAAGTCATTGGTGAGTTGCCCTGGTCGGCTGGTAAATACCCCGTAGCCGGATCCTGCAAAATTGGTGCCCAGCACCCGCATTCCGCCGATGAGGACCGTCATTTCAGGAGCAGTGAGAGTGAGAAGATTGGCTTTTTCTACCAGTAGATGTTCAGCCGGTATCTTCTTTCCCTTTTGCACGTAATTGCGAAAGCCGTCTGCGACAGGTTCCAGGACTGCAAATGAGTCGACATCGGTCTGCTCCTGGGAGGCGTCAGTACGGCCGGGCACAAATGGCACAGTGATGGTGTGCCCTGCGTCACTTGCTGCCTTTTCCACTGCTGCGCAGCCACCCAGGACGATCAGATCTGCCAGCGATATCCGGCGGCTGCCGCTCTGTGAGCTGTTGAAGGCTGTCTGCACCCTTTCCAGTTCCGTAAGAACGTCTGGCAGGCCGGCCCTGTCGTTTACCTCCCAGCTGCGCTGCGGTTCCAGCCGGATCCGTGCCCCGTTTGCACCTCCACGGCGGTCGGTGCCGCGGAAGGTGGAGGAAGAGGCCCATGCCGTAGCGACCAGCTGGGAGACTGAAAGGCCAGAAGCCCGAATCTGCTGTTTCAGGAGTGCTATATCGTCACCGTTTACGAGCTCATGGTCTACTGGTGGAACAGGGTCTTGCCAGAGCTGCGGTTCGGTCGGGACGAGCTTGCCCAGGTAACGGGGCAGGGGCCCCATATCCCGGTGGGTCAGCTTGAACCAGGCGCGTGCAAAGGCATCTGCAAACTGGTCGGGGTGCTCATGGAAGCGCTTGGCAATAGGGCGGTAGATGGGATCTTCCCTTAGCGAGAGATCTGTGGTGAGCATTGTGGGAGGATGCGCTACGGCTGGGTCATGTGCGTCCTTTACTGTTCTGCGTGCCTCAGCATTGCGGGGCGTCCATTGCCTTGCGCCAGCAGGGCTGGTCGTAAGTTCCCAGTCATAGCGGAACAGATTGTCCAGAAAGCCGTTGTCCCACCTGGTGGGCTCTGTGGTCCAGGTGCCCTCAAGACCGCTGGTATAGGTGTATGGTCCGTTACCTGACTTGAAGCTGTTTTTCCATCCTAAGCCCTGCTCTTCAATAGGTGCGCCCTCAGGTTCGGGTCCAACGTACTGGGCGGGGTCAACCGCACCGTGGAACTTGCCAAAGGTGTGTCCTCCGGCTATCAGTGCGACTGTTTCCTCATCGTTCATCGCCATCCGTGCAAACGTTTCCCGTATATCCTTTGCCGCAGCAAGGGGGTCAGGGTTTCCGTTTGGGCCTTCGGGATTGACATAGATGAGACCCATCTGGACAGCTCCGAACGGGTTGGCCAGCTCTCGCTCTCCGCTGTAGCGCTGGTCCCCCAGCCAGGTGTCCTCTGGCCCCCAGTAGGCGTCCTCTTCAGGCTCCCAGATGTCCACGCGGCCGCCACCAAAGCCAAAGGTGGTAAAGCCCATGGATTCCAGGGCGCAGTTGCCAGCAAATATGATGAGGTCGCCCCAGGAGAGGCTCTTGCCGTATTTCTGCTTCACTGGCCACAGCAGGCGCCGCGCCTTGTCGAGGTTGGCATTGTCGGGCCAGCTGTTGAGTGGGGCAAACCGCTGGTTGCCCCTTCCAGCACCGCCCCTCCCATCTGCTATCCGGTAGGTGCCTGCGCTGTGCCAGGCCATCCGGATGAAAAGCGGCCCATAGTGGCCATAGTCGGCGGGCCACCAGGAGACAGAGGAGCGCATTACGCTCTCGATGTCCCGTTTCAGCTCATCCAGGTCTACTTTCCTGAACCCTTCTGCATAGTTGAAGGTATCGCCCATGGGATTGGAAAGGGGAGAGTGCTGGTGCAGCAGATGCAGGTTGAGCTGGTTGGGCCACCAGTCCCGGTTGGATCTGGCTCCGATAGCGGTGTGGGGTACTGGACACAGGCTGGTTTTATCCTCGGTGGGCACTTCTATCGTCTCCTCTAGGTTAGGAACCAGCTTAAACTGGGACCGTCATGAGTAGATTATCCGACCGGCACGATTTGACGCCTTGCCATCGGGCGGGGCGGCTCTTGAGTTAGGCTCCGGGCACGGGCGCTTCCATCCTGTACCGGGGCCAGGGACGCCTGACCTCTGCTTCCTGGGGCAGGAGGTGCAGCGCGGCGTCCTGGGGCCTTCCCCCTGTGCAGTTGCTCGAAGATCTGGCAAAAGAGGCAAGCAGCGACAGGAACCGGCCACCGGGAGCCCCGGCGCGGGAGGCAAGCACCTTGCCCCGCTGGTGGAGCGCAGGGTGTGGATCAGGGGCGCCGACGCGCAAGGAGTGTTCTTGCGCCATTCCACCCACATTCCGCCGCAATGACCACCAGTACTGCCACTATGGCGCCGGCAATGCTTGCGATGGGGAGAGGGGACGGTGGAAAGATGAAGAAAGACAGGCCGGCCAGGGTCGCGATTGCAAGGAGGAAGGTCGCATTGGTAGGAGTAAGTTCAAAGATCGAGCCCACATGGATGTGTCGCCTTGCTGATGCTGCAACCATGGCTACGCCAAAAGCCAGGCAAAGTTCAACAGCTACTATTGCGTAGCCGAATGTAGCAAGGAGAGACCCCTGGTACAGGAGGGCAACGACAACAAACCAGAAGCCGCGACTCCATGCATCACGACGCCTGTAGGTGATGACTGGTGCTGGCAGGGCCGGCGCTGCGCCACCAAGGCTGGGATCTGCATCCTGTGCACTGGTAACCTGACGCAGAGCCTCAGCAAACGCCGGACTTGGCTTGCTTATCCGTACCCACCAGGTCCCATCGTCTGCTTTCAAAACCATGTAGCGGAGCGGTACAGCCGTTACCTGCCTCGCAAGCAGCACTATGGCAGTAATAAAAAGTGGGATTACGAGTACGAGGAACGTCGAAGCCATGGCGGCAAATGGTTGCCCATTTCCAACTATAGATGCTGGGATTGCCAGTGCGATTCCCACTAGTGCGGAAAGCATGGTTGACAAAAAGAAACTTCTGGCCACGCGGCGCCTTCTGATATAAATGCCGAGAAGTGTTTTATCGAGGGGCAAGTAGAACGGATTGCGCCCCAATCTCCCTCTCAGGCGTGCAGATGTTGGCTCGCCTGTGACGATGCAAACTGGCGGCAGTCTGTTTGCTCGTGCAGCGGTGAGCGAAGCAAAAACCGGGGCCAGTCTGGTTGAGGATCGTTCGCTCCTGGTCATTGCATGGTCTCTCACATAGTTGTCAAAAAATTACGGCAGCTTTGATGCGTTGACTATAGCCCATGGTGGGCCTTGAGAACGCGGTATCTGGAAGGTCCAATAGCCGTCGCCTGCGCTGGCGAAGCATGCGGAGGGAGCTGGAGGGGGCCCTGCCATTGTTCCTTTCGGAGGCACGTATGCATGCTGGATCATGGGCACAGGACCAGAGCATATCGTTGCCCTTGTTTCATGATCAGTGCTCCATGGGCAGGTGCTGGCCTGGCTGCAGCCGAGCCGCCCTGAGCTGTTTGCGCCGGGGCGGTTCCCGGTATTTAACCTGCTGGTGGACGAGGGGCGCTACTACGGCTTCCCGGTGC
>JAJZMA010000239.1 GCA_021850405.1 bacterium | reverse complement strand
ACTCATGCCACCATGTGACCCCGTCCCATCCGGGGAACCGGAGGATGGTATGGAATCGGCCCGCAGGACGCGCCTGTTTCCAGCAGTTCAACCTTTTCCATAACAGCGGGCTCTTGTGGGGAGCGCATCTACCCCCGCATGCCCTATCCTGCCCTTATGGCGACGTAGCCAAGTGGTAAGGCAGAGGTCTGCAAAACCTCCATGCGCCGGTTCGAATCCGGCCGTCGCCTCGTTTCCCCAGCCTCCAGCCTGGCCCGTGGACTGCCAGCCCCCTGAAATGCAAGCTATGCAGCGCACCCCTGCCCGTAGCTCCCAGAGGCAATCCCCGTGCGACATTGCCAGTCCAAACTCCTCTTCCGAAGGTGTGCAAGACCCAGGCCAATACCAATGCGGCACCATTTGTCCCCAAACCAGCGTTAATCTGTTATCGATATGACTGTGGATCACACAAGGATCGAACTTGGGGAGTGGAGCCTGCAACTGCGCGGTTATGTCCGGGTCGAGGGCGAACAGCTCCCAAAGGACAGCTACAGCCTTGACCTGAGCGCAGCCAGCCTGCCTGAAGGCGGTTTTCGGATTGCTCCAACTGTAACTGCAAATTATCCGGTTGCCATCGATACCGTGTCGGTGGCCATTGATGTGGGGCCGGGCCCCTTCCGGCTGCTTGCGGACGGCTATCACTCATGGGACTGGACGGGATACCAGCAGTCCCCAGCAACAGGCTGGTGGTCGGCCCTGCTTGAGGGTCCCTCCTACCCTGACCTGCATATCCACTGTCCCGCTCCTGAGGGCAGGGCCGTGGGGATTGCGCTGACCGACAATATCCTGACCATCACCATATGCGGCCATCCCGACCAGCACGCTGACCGTACCGGTGGCCCACAGCCGCTGAACCTGCGCATGCGCAAGGGGCATGTCTGGAGGGGACCGATAGTCGTGCTTGAAGAGAGCCCCATAGCATCACCTGCCATGTTTGGTCCGCGCCCAGTGGGCTGGATGAGCTGGAATGCACTTGGATGCCATGTAACCGCCAAGGCGATACGGGACATCCTGCCAGAGGTTATCGAAGGCGGGACTGTCCTGCTGGATGATGGCTGGGCGCCCAGATGGGGAGACTGGACCGAGCATGAAGACTTTGGCGCAAGCCTGGAAGAGCTGTCAGCGTCCATCCACCAAAGCGGGCGCAACTTTGGCCTTTGGATTGCGCCGTTCCTGGTTCACCCAGAATCGCGTGTTGCGGTTGAACATCCTGACTGGCTGCGCATGCGACAGCGAAAACCGCTCCTGGACAGGCGGCCTGCCCTGGCCCATCATGTCCTGGACGGACGGCTACCCGCAGTCCAGCAGTATCTGCGGGCCCTGGGCGCAAGTCTGGCAACCAGGGGGGTAGACCTGGTCAAGGCAGATTTTCTCTATGCTGCTGAACTGCCAGCGGATGGAGATACTGGCTTAAGCGGACTGCGCGCTGGATTGTCAGCACTTGCATCCGGTCTTCGCGCAACCGCCAGCAGTCCCATCCAGATACTTGCCTGCGGTGCCCCAGCACCCCTGGTAACGGGTCTTGCCTACAGCTGCCGCAGTGGCGGAGATGCGGTGATAAATGTCCCCACCCGAGGGGTGAAGACAGAGAGCGACACCCTTTTCTTCCATACGCCCGAGATACTGGCAGCACAGCAGCGCAACGCACACGCCAGACAGCGCCTCTGGGGGCGCGCACTTGCATGTGATCCAGATGCCATCACAATGGGGCCCACCGCGGGCACTCCGGCCATTGAGGATGACGAGTTTGCGACATGGCTGGCACTCCTGCGGGATGCCGGTGGGCCCGTATTCTCATCAGATCAGCCGTGGGGAGCGTCAGCTTCCAGAACAGAAGCACTGCACCAGCTACAGGACTATGTACGCAGGCGTCATCCTGCAACGTCTGTGCGCTATCCCATGGATGACACTCCGGTATTCCAGGGCCGGCACCGCACCTTTTATTCAATCCACTGAGATCCAGCCACTGACACCAGCCCACAATGGTCCGGTGTCCTTTTGCCCTTGCTACCTGTTTTGGCCGTTTTGAGCCCCGGTCCAGTAATGGTTGTTCAGGAACCGCGTGGGACGATATGGCAGAAAAGGCGCATTGGGATCTGCGCCATGGGGGTATACATATTCCTTGCCATAGCCTGCCGCGGCATCAAGCGGAGTTACTGCATTCCGAAGATGCACTGGCACCTCCTCCACCGGATCGGAGAGGGCATCTTCCCTGGCTTTCGTGTAGGCAGCATACACAGCGTTGCTCTTGGGCGCGAGCGCCAGGTAGACCACTGCCTCGGCCAGGGGCAGGTAGCCCTCCGGCATCCCGATTGCAGCAACTGCCGCATGCGCGCCAACGGCCAGCTGCAACGCTCCTGGATCCGCAAGGCCAATGTCCTCAGAAGCAAGCAGGACAAGCCGTCTTGCGACAAACAGTGGATCCGCTCCTCCCTCAAGAAGCCTTGCAAGCCAGAACAGGCCAGCATCTGCATCGCTTCCGCGGACTGACTTTATCAATGCCGAAACTGTCCAGTAGTGGATATCCCCCCCCCGGTCATATGCTGCTGGCGCACTGGCACGAGCAGCTTTCAGATCGTGCGCCGTGACAGTCCGCTCCCCATCTTTCCTGCCACTTGCGGCGATCTCAAGAGTGTCCAGCATGACTCTCGCATCACCCGAGCTGGCAGCAAGCAGCAGTTCCCGGGCTGGGACATCAATGCTTATCTGCAATCTGCCAAGGCCGCGTTCTGGGTCAGCAAGGGCACGGTCCAGAAGTTTTTCCATGTCCTCCTCACCGATACCCGGTATGCGCACCACGCGAACGCGCGATAGGAGTGCCCTGTTCACAGACAGCCCCGGGTTCTCTGTTGTGGCCCCGATCAGGCGCACTACCCCTTCCTCCAGTAACGGCAGGATCACGTCCTGCTGGGCCTTATTGAACCGATGGATCTCATCAATAAAAAGGGCAGTGTGGACTCCCATCTGTAATCGCTTGCGCGCCCTGGCAACCACGTCCCGCACATCTCCAACCCCCGCCGAGGAGGCGCCCAGCGGCTCAAGCACATACCCTGCAACAGCAGCGATAAGGCGTGCAATGGTGGTCTTGCCACAGCCCGGCGGTCCGCAAAGGATTACCGAGGGAAGCTGACCCCGCTCACAGCAAACACGCAGGAAACCACCCGGTGCCAGTGCCTCACCGCCCCCTACCAGTTCGTCCAGGTTCCGGGGCCGCATCCTTGAGGCAAGGGTAGGGTTTGCCCCTGCAGGTGCCGCAGGTGCAACATGCGTACCGGTGCCACCTGTCCCCAGATCCTGAGGCTCCTCCGCAAACAGGTCAGCAAACAGCTCTCCTTCTGGGCCCGCTCCTGAAGGGGTGCCCGCCTGACCCGGCACTGTCATACTGCTGGCCCAGCGCTGGCATTGCAGACAGAGACGCGCTGTGCGCCCTGCGGCGCTGACAATGGTCCATGCATCTGCTGCAGATGAAAGGTCGCCAACTGCTGCTGGCTTACCGCATGCACCCGTTCCACGTATGGCAGAGAACTGTCCCGCTGTGCCACATGAGGCTCAGGCTGGTCCGCACCGTCAGCTAATCTGGAACCAGTTCCGAACTGTCCAGGGTCTCCCCTATACGACTCCTGCATCTGCGGTCTTGCCGTTGCGAGACCCGGCCACATCCTCCCCAAATGCAGCAAATGTTCCTTTCAGCGCCTGGGCGGCACCCAGGAAGGCAGCACTCTCAGCGGGAATGATCAATTTGGCATTGTTGCTGGTTGCGATCTTTCCCAGAGTGTCGAGCTGCAGGATGGCCACCAGGGTTGAATCTGGATGTGCGCTGGTAATTGCCGAGTAAACCGTCTGGATCGCCTGGGCGCGGCCCTCCGCTTCGAGGATCGCTGCCTGCTTGGAACCCTGGGCCCGCAGGATAGCGCTCTGCGATTCACCTTCAGCCTGCTTTATAGCTGCCTGTTTTGCACCCTCAGCGATATTGATCTGGGAGAGCTGCTGCCCTTCAGACTGGGTGATCCGTGCCGTCTTTTCCTGGGCTGCCTGCTTCTGCAGGGCCATGGCGTTGAGGATGTTCTCGGGTGGTGTTATCTCCAGGATCTCTACCTTGGTAACCCGGATACCCCACTTGTCTGTGTCGCGCTCAATCTGCGCCTGGAGAGCGGTAGCCATCTGCTCACGCTCAGAAAGTGCATCCTGCAGGCTTATGCCGCCAAAAACAGCGCGCAGTGCAGTTTTTGCCTGCTGATCTATGGCAAGAATGTAGTTGCTTACGCCAAAGAGCGCCAGCTTGGGGTCGACCACCTGCGAGAAGATGGTCGCATTGACAATGACACTGACGTTGTCAAGTGTAATTACCTGCTGGCGATCGCCGGTACGGGGGGTCTCCCTGGTATCGACAATGGTCAGCTGCTGGACAACCGGAATAATAAAGCAGAGGCCAGGATCAACCAGTTTGCGAAACTCTCCAAATGTAGTCACAACCCCTACAAAGCCCTGGTTGACCCTCTTGACCGAAAGAAAGATGACCCATATAACCAGTAACGCGATGATGATTAGCGCAATGATTGCTCCCGTCATGACCTCTCCCTTCCACTTCCCAGTCTGTTGTTCAAACCAGTGTACCCTAAGCCTGTACCGTCTCCCACTCCCACAAGAGAGCCACCTGCATCGCTGAGCGCCTGGCACCTGGACCCTCCGAGGGGCACTGTGCGCACCAGAGACACCAAACCTGTCTGTGTATCATGCCACGGCAGCAAACCCGCCTGCGCAAGCCGGCAAGCTTCCAGCTGAACCCAACTGTCTGACAGCAGGGCACCCTGAAGCTCAGCCAGCCAGAGAACGGCGGAGATGGAGTGCTATGCCGGTGGCAGCCCCATTACTGGAAGAGAACTGCAGGATAACGCCGTCCAGCACCGTGCCAGCGCGCTATTCCTTGGGACGCACCACAAGAGTTGTCCCCTTGACATCCATAACGACTACTGCCTGCTCTGGCGGGATGGTCGTGGAGAGATCTGAGACAGCCAGCCAGCGCTCCCCACCCAGCAGTACATGGCCAGGATGCTCCGCATCCCCCACCGGTTCGAGCACAGTAGAGGTCTGCCCAATAAGGGCAGCGGGCCCGGTAAGAACCAAGGGCTTGAGTCCGCGGGAGAAGCGGGCAATGGCGCGCTTGCGCAGAAGCAGGGTACTGGCCACGGCCACAATGGCACAGGCAACGATCTGGATGGGGAAGCCCAGACCGATTGCTGCCACGATTGCCGCTACAACCGCGCCCAGGGCAACAAAGACTGCAATGAATCCTGAGGTATGCAGCTCAGCTGCAACCAGAAGGATCGCCACGAGCACCCAGATAACCCACATGTGCAACTAAATGTACCGCCGGAACTGGCAGGATGAGGGCTCTGTTACAGGAGAGTGACTATCACTGGCCAGCACGAAAACTGCACAGCGCCGACGCGCCGCGCTAGACTACTGCAGCTTGTTACTATCAAATTCCAACTATAAGGAGGAAGTATCATGGCAAGCGCCCAGGACATCGTGGCTGAAATTAACAATCAGCTGGCTTCAGATCCGCAGCGATCCAAAGGCATCAACGCCACCTATCAGTTTGATTTGGCAGGCGATGGTGGCGGAACCTACTACGTAGTGCTGAAGGACGGCTCGGGAAGTGCCGGTGAGGGCTCGGCAACGGATCCCAACACCACTATTTCCATGAACGCAGACGATTTTGTCGATCTCGCAACCGGGAAGCTGGATGGCACACGTGCGTTTATGACCGGAAAGATCCGGATCAAGGGCGACATGCACCTGGCCATGAAGCTTCAGTCTGTACTTACGACTGCAGCACAGTAACCAAAAAGCGCCGGGCTGCACGGCCACCCAGGCGCTACCGCCGGGTGATGCAGCATGGGTGACACACGAGATGATGCCAGAGAGCTCCCTGTCCAGCGCTGACAGGGTAGAAGCCATTCAGCAGGCAGCGGGCGGCAGAGAGGCGCAGGCTAGTCCTGAGGCACAGCTGCAGCCTCGCAGGAAGGACCGGACAGGAAGGACAGGAAAGGACTGGCTAGGGCTCGTTCTGGTGTTCTGGGTTGGCTTCAACCTGCGGGCAGTGCTGCTCGCCTTTCCTCCGATCCTGGAGGGGGTGAGAATCAGCCTGCACATGTCCTACAGTGAAGCAGGGCTGGTATCGTCGATCCCGCTGCTTCTGTTTGGGCTGGGGGCACTTCCTGGTGCCTGGCTCTGCCGGCGCATTGGGGCGCACGGGGTAGTTGCCATTGGTCTTGCCCTGATCGCAGCAGGGTCAGCTGCGAGAGCCCTTCCAGGCCGCATTACACCCCTGTTCGTCGGCACCATACTCTTTGCTGCTGGTATCGCCATTGCCCAGCCTGGACTACCCAGCATGGTCCAGGCCTGGTTCCCGGGAAACGTCCAGCAGGCATCCACAATTGGTGCGCTCGGGCTCATGGGCGGAGAGATGATTTCAGCTAGCGTAACCGCTCCGTTCATCGCCCCCCTGGTCGGCGGATGGCGTGGCACCTTCCTTGTGTGGGCGCTGCCCGCGGCAATTTGTCTTGCCTTCTGGTGGGTGGCGAGGGACGGACGGGGTGACCCTGGCCCAGTCCAGCAGACTGCATCGCAAAAGCAGCCTGTTACCCAGGATAGTTCCCACGCAGGACATAGCCAGCCACAGGGCTCCAGAGCGTACACGGCCAGCTCGGACGCCACAGACACCAGTGCCACGCGTCGCGCAGCAATGCACCGTCCAGTGCTTCCGCTGCTGCGATCTCCACTTGTCCTATGGCTTATGGCCCTGTTCAGTGGGCAAAGCTTCGTGTACTATGCGGCCAACTCATGGCTCCCCGCTTCGGCACACGGCGGGATACCAGGGGCATCACTGGACCTCTTTGCCTTAAATGGAATCGCTGTTCCCATAACCATCACACTGGTGCTTACCAGGCGGCACTTTGTCAGGTCCCGGACATTCTACGTCATGGGCTGCCTGGCTACAGCTCTTGGTGTTGTGGGCTGGCTTCTCCTGCCCTATCTCTGGGCAGAGCCAGTTGCCGCATTACTGATGGGAACAGGGATAGCAAGCACGTTTACTGGTCTGCTTGCCTATCCCCCATCGGTAGCGGAGCCCGACGATGTAGCACCCCTATCTGCTCTCATATGGACTGTTGCGTACGCTGCATCCTTCACTGGCCCGCTGCTTAGCGGTGCCATCATTCAGCTAACCCACAACACAAGAGCGGCATTTTTTCCCATAGCGGTTGCAGCTGCCATAATGGTAATAGCGTCACTGGCAATACCGCACAAAGCGGATCTCCCGAAGTTGCGCCAGGCATGAGATTCGCTTCCACCCAGTCAACAGGAGCCCCACAGCGCAAAAAAATAGATGATGCCACCTGCCAACTATCCGCAGCCAGACACTAAGGCAGCTCCCGCGCCCACTCCATCCCGGTTTGCCTGGGACGAGGATTCCCAGGCACTTCTGATTGACTGGAGTGACGGCACTGCCTCAAGCATTGCATTCCAGCGTCTTCGCGAAAACTGTCCCTGTGCCATCTGTCAGGGAGAGCCAGGTATGGCCGGACGGTTTACGTCAGCGGAAGATGCAGGACTTACATCGACTGAAATCCAGCCGGTCACACTGGCCCTGGTGGGAAACTATGCGGTCAATGTGGAATGGCGGGACGGCCACAATACTGGTATCTACACATTCTCCCGTCTGCGCCAGCTGGGGCTTCCCGGATGACACCACAAATTCGTCTGCACTCTGACCGTGGGGTTGCAACCGTGCGCTTCTCCAGTCGCACACACCTGAACAGTTTCAATGAGGAGTTTTTGTCGGAACTGGCAACTACACTCCACGCCACCAGCGCCCACCCTGACACAAAAGTGATCATTCTTGAGGGAGGTGCTTCCTTTTCATCTGGCCAGGATCTGAAGGAGGTCGAAAACGGGATTAACAGCCAGTCCAAACCGGCGGATTTTATGAACAGTCTGTACCTTCCGGTCATGGAGGCGGTTATCCGGAGTCCAGTACCAGTTATCGCTGCGCTCTCTGGCGCAGTGGTTGGAGCCGGGATGTCAGTAGCACTGGCTGCAGATCTGCGTGTCGCATCAGTCAACTCATGGTTTCGCCCGGGTTTCACGTCGGTTGGGCTGGTCCCGGATTGCGGCATGAGCTACCTGCTGCCCCGCATCATAGGTAGAGGGAGAGCCCTCTCGACGCTCCTGTTTGACGAAGAGATTGGCTCAACCCGTGCGCTGGAGATAGGGCTGGTCCATGCAGTAGTACCTGACAGCAGTCTGGAAAGAGACACAAAAGCCGTAGCCCGCCAACTTGCCAGCTCTGCGCTTGCCTTGCGACTTACGAGAAGACTATTCGGGGAGAGCATCTGGGAAGACTTTCGGGCAGCATTCGAACAGGAGGTCGCATACCAGACCGAGGCTCTTGCCAGCCGGGATGCTGGAGAAGGCATAAAAGCCTTCCTGGAACGCCGCGCGCCGTCATTCCAGGGCAAATAACAAGAGTTCTTCCCATTTTCCGTCTATCCAGAAAACCTAAACTGCAGTAACATGAAGACTGGGCTGTTTCTTCTGGGCCCATCTGGTCAATAGGCAACTGATTAAGGAAATTAACTGTGAGTGCTCCGTCCGGAACCTGCCAGAGAAATGGCTGTGGCCTTGAGATAGCAGGAAAGTGTGCCTATGTTGACCATCGTTCGCGCGCCTGCGACACGTACTGGTGCCAGAAACACATCTACGCTGCCTACGGAGCCTCCTTCTGCGCCCGCCATGCAAGCACCATGAACGCCATCGGTGACGAAGGTGTGGAGCGCGGCCTCTACCCGGAGCTGGACAACCGGACCCCGTCGCTGGTCTGGTGGGTCGGACGGGACATGGATGAAGACATGACCAGACTGCTCACCACATTTACCGGGGG
>JAJZMA010000167.1 GCA_021850405.1 bacterium | reverse complement strand
TTTTTTTTCCCCATTTCCACTGCACCTGCTTGAGAAATGCCAGCGCCATCATCGACATCGTAATGTGGTTGTACCATCCCCGGTATTGCGTCACCTCGTAGTGGTCCAGCCCCACTTCCCCTTTTGCCAGTTCAAAGTTCTCCTCTATGGTCCAGCGCAGGCATCCGACATGCGCCATCGTTTCCAGGGGAGTATCCTCTGGAGCGTTCGAAAGATAGTACTTCACCTCTCCGCCCCCTACAGGCCGTCGCAGCATCAGCCATCCTTCGCTTCCTGGCCGACGATGTCGCTTCTCGATTACCCGTACACGGGCAAATTCATACTCCCTTGGCCCCTTGGCCCCTTCCTGTACACGATGTCGGATCCAGGTGACCACGTGGGGATCAGCAGCCACAGAAGCAACTGTCTGTGAGCGCGAAGACGCAGTCGTTGGCTTCGCCCTTGTCCGCCGCCGCCCCCGCGGACCCTGGCCCGCAGGCACCTGCCATTCGGGCGGGGTCAGCCACACAGCACTGGTCGATGACACCTCGAAGCAATACAGCTTCTGGAGCTCTTCTACGGCTGTTCGAAGATCATGACAATCACCGTACGCAGCATCACCGGTCACCCATTCGTAGGGGAGGTGCCCCGCCGCATCCGCCGCCTTCACCATCTCCATCCCCAGTTCCAGCTTGGTGTGAAACTGCACGTTATCCGGTACCCCCGCCCATCGCCGGCGCTCGCTCGCCTCTGCCCCAAACCACTGCTTCATCAGATACAGCCGACGATCCACCAGCGTATGTCCCTTCCGTGATGCATAACTGAGGAACACCCCAATCTGACAATTGTCGGTTCTCCCCAGGGTCCCGGAATACTGTCGTCCAACCCCCGCAGACCGTTGCCCTTTCTTGGCAAATCCGGTGTCGTCCAGAATGAGAACACCGTCTTTGCTCCCACATCCTTCGCCTACCAGCTTCTGGAGCTCACTAATGCACCCCTGATCATCCCACGGAGACTCAGTGACAAATCGTTGGAGAACCCGGGTGGATACACCCACCTGCTCGGCAAGATTCTCCACATTCTTTCGTTCTATCGGCAGCGTCAGCCCCATCAGGTATTTCTCCGAGAGTAATCTGCCCTCCGTCCGGCAGAAGTACTGCCCGAATCGCTGATGAAACGCCTGTAACTCCGGAAGCAATGCTTCAATATCTTCCCGTTGCATACTGCCACTCCAGTATGAGCCATCATGACGGTGACGTAGAAAGAGCGATGACCCATACCGCAGATCCTACACCTCATCACATACGCGCGCAATATAACCGTCGCTGTAGTACTAGGGGTCGAGTCCTGCGACGTACGAGTCGTGGCCAGGGTAGAAGTACTGAGCGCAGAGGGTCTTGACTTCACCGAAAGGGTTCTCTGTGGCGTAAAGTGCCGGGGATGTTTTGAGCATCGACGCGGTGAGGAAGCCGAGCCCCCGACGGCGACGATTGGTCTCGCCATTCGGGAAGAGTTGGGTGAGCTGATGGCCCGTTTCGCCCGCTGTCCCCCTCTCTCCCCCCTAACCCCAAGTGGGCGGAACAGGGTTCGAACCTGTGACCTTCTCGGTGTAAGCGAGACGCTCTAACCAGCTGAGCTATCCGCCCGGAGCAGAACTGATCGTACTGTACAACGCTGCGCGCCTGGTCTGGGCAGGCGTCAGCAGGGAAACCCACCCACACCATGTCGCTAGAGGCCAGGGCCACGTGAGGAGGGTCCGCCTGGGTCCCTCTCCTCCGCTGCATGAGCCAGGCTGGTCACCCTGCCGCTCCCCTTGCCTACCAGGACATCGTCCGCCATGGAAAGAAAAAGCCCATGCCCAACCAGGCCGGGAACCTCTGCAAGTGCGGCAGCAAGGGCCATGAGAGCACCTGTGTCCTGACCAGTTTGCAAGATGCCGTCAGCCAGCAGGTTGCCATTGTCACTCATTTCGGGCAATCCGCCCGCTGTACGCAGGACTGGAAGTTCGCCAAGGAGTGTTGCGATATCGTGTATCGTTCGCTCAACTCCGAACGGCATAATCTCCAGCGGCAAGCGTCCACCTAACGCTGTAGCCAGCTTGCTCTCATCCACAATCACCACAAACCGCGTTGCGCTGGCGGCCACGATCCGCTCCCGGACCAGAGCTCCGCCAAAGCCCTTTATCAGGTTGAGCGAGAGATCAACCATGTCCGCACCATCTACGGCCAGATCCACACCAGTTGCCGGCAGATCAACGATCGACACACCCAGCTGCTGCGCACGAGCAGCCGTCGCACGCGAGGTTGGGACCCCACTGACCGCTACTCCCTGCCTCTGCAACTCCCCGAGCGCATCCAGGAAGAAAGCCACCGTAGAGCCTGTTCCAAGCCCAAGCACCATCCCGGGCTGCACCAGCTCGGCGGCGGCCTGGGCCGCGGCCCGCTTGGCTACATCTCCCGGCACCAGCTGTGTCACACAGCAGACACTACGCTATCCGGCGAAAGCGTGCAGCACTGGAGAAAGCTGGAATATCCCCTTCAGGGCGCCGCATATACCGCTCCTGGGCGGTAAAGACTGCTTCAATCAGGTCCGGGACAGAAGCCTGCCGGTTGATGGCAATCCCATGCCGACGCAGGGCAAGAAGCAGACGTACCGGAACCACGCTCCCCCTGACATTAACTTCCTCAAGCTGCATCAGCAGCCCGTCCAGTTCACAGAGTTCCTCGCGTCGCGAGGCCCTGGTTTCCTCATCCTCGGCAACCCATGTAACCTGCTTGACCATGCGTGTGCGTAGAGCCATATGGACTAATCTCCCTGGCGGGACGGTTCCGACCGTTCCTTGTTTGACGTAGAAAAGACGTTGACGACGGACTCCCAAAGTCCGTTCGCCATGTTACACGGTCGGGAGTCAACATGCAACAAGCCTGTAACAAGAGGAAAAGATTCTGTTACTTAACCGCGATTTTCCTGCTTATCGACGCATCAATCGACTCACACAGTGCCGCGTAGCATGCACGCGGAGTCAGCGTTAGGCCCATGTCTTCCAAAGAGACGACTCCTGCATCGGGGATACCGCACGGTACCACCCTTGAGAACCAGGAAAGATCAGTGTGCACATTGAGCGCAAGCCCATGCATGGTCACACCAGAGGAAAGCTTTACCCCTATCGCAGCGAGCTTGCTGGTGCCCACCCAGACTCCGGTGTAGCCCGCCCTGCGCCCTGCAGAGACTCCCAGCGTTGCGACGTAATCAATAATGGCACCCTCAAGAGCGCGAACATAGGCAACAACATCGCCATGGGAGGGATGCCCCGGGACAGGAAAGTGCTGCGCCAGGCGAACGATGGGATACACCACCAGTTGACCAGGACCATGGAACGTGACAGACCCCCCGCGATCCACATCAAAGACACTGGCTCCAGCTGCCAGCAGTTGCTCCCTCCCCTGCCCAAGATGTTCCGGCTGGGTTCCTCTGCCCAATGTAAAGACCGGGTAGTGTTCTACAGCAAGAAGCGTCTCCTCCCCGCCATTTGCGACCTCGGAAGCAGCTGTGAGCTGCACTTCCCACACTGCCTCATATGGCTGTAGTCCCAGCCACGAAACCTGCATCTGGTGGCTCGTCAGGGAGCGATCGCAGGGATCTGCTCGTCAGCGTGGTAGCTGCTACGCACCAGAGGACCAGACTCCACATGGGAAAAGCCCATCTCCAGCGCCTGCTCCTTCAGCGAGACAAACTCTTCCGGGGTTGCGAACCTCACGATGGGATGATGTTTGGGGGACGGGCGCAGATATTGCCCCAGAGTCACAATGGAGACGCCGTGTGCGCGAAGATCCGCGAGAACGCCAACCACCTCGGAAAGCTCTTCACCCAGCCCAAGCATGAGACCAGACTTGGTAGCTACGGATGGGTCGATCTCCCTTGCCATTGCAAGCACATCCAGACTCTGCTGATACCCAGCCTTCGGCCGGACACGGCGGTATAGGCGCGGCACAGTCTCCACATTATGGTTGAAAATATCGGGTCTGGCTTCCATTACAGCCTGTACTGACTCCCGTCGACCATTGAAGTCAGGAGTGAGCACTTCTATTGTGGTTCCTGGACAAAGCTCATGAATTGCCTCAATTGTCAGTGCGAAAATGGAAGCGCCAAAGTCGGGAAGGTCATCGCGATCCACCGAGGTGACAACAGCATGGGCAACCCCCATGTCCTGTACCGCGCGGGCAACCCGTGCCGGTTCGTCAAGGTCAACATCTCCTCCACGCTTGCCACTTGTCACTGCACAAAAGGCACATGCACGCGTACAGACATCGCCAAGGATCATGAAAGTGGCTGTCCCCCTTCCCCAGCACTCAGCCAGGTTTGGACAACGAGCCTCCTCGCAGACAGTGTTCAGCTTCAGGCTACGAACCAGTTTCCGGGTGGCCTCGAAATCCGGTCCCGCTGGCGCTCGGACCGTAAGCCATGGGGGTCGGCGATCTACCCCAGGCGGCAGAAACCACTGACCGCCAGTTTCTGGTCCTGACTTGCCGCGCGAACTGGCCAGGGAAGCTCCCCCTCGCGCGCTCAGGACTGGAAGCTCTTTCATGTCGATAACTTTACACCTAGCCGCAAAGCAGCAGAAACGCCACCCTCCAGAGACGGTTGTCTGCCCATGGAATACATCTGACCAGGGACCCACAGAGCCACCCGGGCAGAGCCTGTCTCCATCCAGCACAGTTTCCGTGGATATACCAGTTTGCGGCACAATTGGAGCAGCAACGACCTGGAATCCAGGACTACCGTCCAGCAATCTACCCGCCCCAGAGGAACCAAAACCAAGATGACAACCTCCCCCGGAGCTCTCCCCCCCTCGCCAACCAATGAAAAGATCCTGAACTATGCGCCTGGCTCGAAAGAGCGAAAAGAGCTTGCCGGCTCACTGGTGGAGCTTGCCGACTCAGCACGCGCCCTGGAGCTCGTCATTGGAGGGCAGACCATCCCGGGACATGGTGCCAGTTTTGTCACCAGGGCACCACACCGCCACTCCCTGACGCTGGGCTCTGGTCACCAGGCTTCAGAAGAGGATGTCCAGCTTGCAGTTGACACTGCCTGCATGGCGGCCGCCGACTGGGCGTCGCTCCCGTTTGAATCAAGAGCTTCAATCTTTCTGAAGGCAGCCGACCTGCTGTCGGGTCCCTGGCGAGCAAGCCTTAATGCTGCCACCATACTTGGACAGAGCAAAAGCGTCTTTCAGGCCGAGATCGACGCAGCCGCAGAGCTTTGCGATTTCTGGCGCTTCAATGTGCATTACGCCCGCCAGATCATGAACACCCAGCCCATTTCCCCGTCCGGGAACTGGAACCGTCTGGATTACCGGCCCCTGGAGGGGTTTGTACTGGCGATCTCGCCCTTCAACTTCACCTCAATTGCCGGCAACCTGCCGACTGCTCCTGCCCTCATGGGTAACACAGTGGTCTGGAAACCCAGCCTGACCCAGCAGCTGGCGGCGAGCCTGATCATGGAGCTACTTGGAGAAGCTGGGCTTCCACCGGGAGTCATCAACATGGTGACTGGCGATGGCCCCGCGGTCTCCAGGATCGCACTCCCCAATCCAGAATTTGCTGGACTCCACTTTACTGGCTCCACTGCAACATTCCAGCGACTCTGGCAACAGATTGCAACCAACCTTGGGAATTACCACACCTATCCCCGGATCGTCGGAGAGACTGGCGGCAAGAACTTCATAGTTGCCCACCCATCTGCCGACCCGGCCGCACTGGCAACAGCACTCCTTCGTGGAGCCTTCGAATACCAGGGCCAAAAGTGCTCTGCAGCATCCCGTGCATATATTCCCAGCGGGATGTGGGAGAAACTGAAACACCAGCTGGCTGACGAGGCCGAGTCTATCCCCATGGGCGATCCAGCAGAATTTGGAACCTTCCTCGGGGCTGTGATTGATGAGAGGGCATTCCAGCGAATCAGCGGAGCTCTTGCTGCAGCACAGAAGGATCCTGCGCTCAAGGTAGTCACTGGAGGTGGGTATGACAGCAGGGAGGGCTGGTTTATCGCTCCAACAATCCTTGAGACCAGCGACCCCCACCATGAGCTGATGCAAAAGGAACTGTTTGGCCCCGTTCTTACCGTCTTCCCCTACAGCGAGGATCTTTCCTTTGGAGAAGTGCTGCGCATGGTAGACCGTACGAGCAGCTATGGCCTGACCGGGAGTGTTTTTGCAACTGACCGGGCAGCAATCGACCAGGCCGAGAGCCATCTGCGCCATGCCGCAGGCAACTTCTACATCAACGACAAACCTACGGGTGCTGTGGTTGGCCAACAGCCATTCGGGGGCGCAAGGGGCAGCGGAACCAACGACAAGGCTGGCTCTCCCCTGAATCTGGAAAGATGGATCTCACCGCGCGCGATCAAGGAAACGTTTGTACCTCCAACACGATGGGAGTATGTGCACCTGCTGCCCGAGTAGGGGACCGCGTGTACCCCGTAAATCCGCTCAGTGCCGGTAAGTTGTGCCCCGTAGGTCCCGACGCTGATCCTGGACAACCCCAGGAAGGAAGTTGGAGATCGCAGGCGTGGTGTCACACCGAAACCGCTCGTCCAGTGACCCATGGTCACCTGCCAGATTCTATGCAACCAGAAGAATCGGTAGCCATGTGATCTGGCTGCCTATCCCGCCTGGGTGCTGGCACGGGGAGCCGTCACATTTAACCCACGCCTGGAATCTGTCTTGGTTTTCGCGGGCCACCCAGGTTCCTAACCTGCCCAACCACATAAAGAGGCGCTAAGAGGCGCTAAGATGTGCCATGCTGGCGCATGGAGGGATGCCGGAGCGGTCGAACGGAGCGGTCTTGAAAACCGTCGCGGTGAAAGCCGCCGGGGGTTCGAATCCCTCTCCCTCCGCCATGTTTTGCAGGGAGGGACATGTAAAGAACCGGCAATAGCGTAACCCTGGCCCCCTTTGGGCCTATGGACCTCCATAGCGCAGCCATATCGCCCAATCCATCCAGCTCCTGCAACGCTCCAGCGCTGCTTCGGTGCTTTGCAATCCCGACCGTCCAGAATCCGGTAACTCCAGGTTGCGGATGGCCGTGTCGTCGGCCACTGGTTTATCGAATCGGCAACTACGGAAACCAGCCAACGCACAGCCTCCTTGACCACACAAGACTGCCTGCGAGCACCATGACGGTCTGCGAAAACAGATCCTCCCGCCTCATGTCTTCCCGGTGGGAGGGCATGCCCTGCTGGCCCCCCAAATCCAGGGCAACACTTGACCCAACCAGAGGTCCGACGAAGGGCACCTCATTTTTCTTTGCATCTTCCGGATTCAGCGCCTCTCAACATTCACAGGAGCATCCTGGAAGAATCAAGGCATGGGAGGATAGGCTGCTGACCATGAGTATTCAGTGCTGGAACCCATCCAGTGCAAAGGTAGGTAGAGCAAAGTACTCTCTTTCACCTCCATGCCGGCATGGATCCATAGCAGCAACCCGACCTGAATTCACATTGTCTTGCAACAAGCCGGTCACAAGAAGGTATCTTGCCACGCATTGCCATTCCACATGCTATCTTCCGGTTCAGGCGATACCTTCTGTCAGTTGCCAGGAATCAGGAGAGTCCCCATGAGTGAGCTGGGAGGAAGCAGGGAAATACCGTCAGATGCTGAGCTGCTCAGAAGACGTCAGGTCTGGGATGATGAAGTTGCCAGGTCCAGTCCAACAGATGCTCCCATCATCGATGAAGGTCCCCTTGATGATCCTTATCACACCACTTACGGAAGCAGCCAGATCGAAACCTCAGACTCTCCTCCCGCTGTACATTCAATGATTCCTCCCCGGTTACCTGGGATTACGCTATCCAGCCCTACCAGGGCTGGCGGCAAATTCAATGCGAACGAGCTAGCTCAGATTGGAAACCTCCTGGACAACGACCTGCCCTGTGTACAGGGCACCTCAGGGGAAAAGGATTTTTTAGGTGCCCTGGAAGCAGAGAACCTGACCCAGTTGGCTCAGTGCATCGGCAAGGCAACCCGCTCCATGAGCGACGCCTTTGCCGCAACCCCTGTAAGGCAGCAGGCTGCCCTGGCACTGCGAACTGGAAGGGTTATCGACGTGTTCGCCTTCGCATGGCACGACTCGGCCGCTGTCCATGCCACTGCGCAGCTATGGCTGGAGGCGGCAATCACCAGGGCCGACATGCAGGGTGATACGAAACTGGCCACGGTGGCGCGGGCAGAACTGAGAACCGCCAGGATAAGCCTACAGCAGACCCTGTTCCACCAAGGCTCCACACAGAAAAATGGAGCATCCCTGGGGTAACCAGGAATGGCAAAAACCGGGAACGCAAGCACGCAAACTATCCTGCAAGAGGGCGCTGCAGGGTCGCAGATATGCCTGGTCCAGACAATGGGGACTAAGGGCCGCTCACCAGGGTCAGGGTGAATGTTGATGTATAGGTACCAACATAGGTGTTGGGAGCAATGGTTGCAGTCCAGGGGATAGTTACAGTCTGGTCCCCCATACCGGTATTGACCGGAGCAGAAACAAGTGGAGTTGCAGCTGCAACAGCATTGGGGAACGTAAAGGATGAATAGCTCCCTATGGGGCTGGCAAGAGCACAGGTCGGCGCTCCACTGTCACAGGCCACTGTCGGGTCATTGTACGGAGCGGCCAGTGTAGAGTTGCCAACCGCAATATCGGCGCTGGGGATGGTTTCAGCGCTATTTGTCGTATTGGTAAACGCGGTAGCCAGAAGCTGTACATTCCAGCCGTTCCCAGAACCGGTGGCATCGCCCACATCGATGGTTTCCGAGCCATAGGTGTACTGGTCGGTGGTGGCCAGGGTTACCCCACCAAAGGCAAAGCTTGGCGTTGAAACAAAGGCAAGGGTGCCAGCACTCACACCCAGACTGGCAGTAAGTGTTGACTCCGGATACAAAGTCCAGGTGGTGTTGGAGTTGCTAAACAATAGCAATTGCCCAGAGACAGCATCCCGGGACATCACAGAAGCGTCCATCGCCGGCGGGCTTCCACTGCAACTGCTAGCGGGAGTTTCCCCGCTAACGGGAATGGGGGCTTGTGGGGGAGGCTGAGGTTGGAGGATAATCCGTTGCGGCAGTAGGGGATTGCTGTAACAAGTTTCCCTGCAGCGCGGGAGGATATGGTATTACCTAAAACCATGCCATCAATAGTCGGGAAGCAGATCAAGGGCCGCA
>JAJZMA010000079.1 GCA_021850405.1 bacterium | reverse complement strand
GCCAGCTGATCCACTCAGCGTCTAAGAAGGTGTTTTAGAACTCAAGCGGCGATCTCCATGACGCGATTGGGGCCCCATGGTCTGCGGCGTTTTTTGTCGGGCGCCAGACGTCGCACCATCAAACCAATCATCGCCCACTGAACGGCGCTGACATGCGTTTCAGGGAGACGTTCATAGTCCCATCCGAGACGTCGGCATGTGACCAGCCAGCCGAATGTTCGCTCGACCACCCACCGACGAGGAACGACGACAAAACCACTCAGGTCATCATTCCTCTTGACGATCTCCAGGGTGACGTTGACCGTCGCGTGTGCCCAGGAGATCAGCTTGCCAGCATAGCCCCCATCCGCCCATATTTTGACCACACTGCTGAGCGTGGATCGCAGGAGATTGAGGACCAGTTTGGCGCCATCACGGTCCTGAACACTGGCTGGGGTGACGACGATGGCAAGAAGCAGTCCCATGGTGTCAACGACGATATGTCGCTTGCGGCCATTGACTTTTTTGCCCGCGTCATACCCTCGGGTCTCTGCTCCCACAGTGCTGGCGCCACGGAGTGACTGGGCATCGATGATGCCAGCAGTGGGGCCAGGCTGTCGCCCCACCTGACACCGGACTTGATCGCGAAGTGCGTCATGAATTTTGGCAACAGTGCCGTCATTCTTCCATCGCGAGAAGTAGCCGTAGACAGTCTGCCATGCAGGGAAATCATGTGGTAATTGGCGCCACGAACAACCGGTTCTTATGAGGTACAGGATGGCATTGACGACATCGCGCAGGTCCACCTGGCGTGGGGCTCCGCCGGGCCGGGAGACTGTAACAATTTGCAGGAGCGGTGCGATCAGATTCCATTGTCGATCGGTCAGATCTGATGGATATGGGTACGATGTGCGGTGACGTGGGCTGTGACGTTTCTTTGACATAGCCCACGTCAATACCACCAATCAGCTCGTTTGTGGGCGTTTTAGGCAGTTCTAAAACACGTTCTTAGGGAGAAGAAACGTCTTACAGGCTGTCCTGGCAGGTAGAATAGGTGCCATGTCTGAGCTTTCTGCCCGTACCGAAGCTGTGTCCCACCGCGTGTCCCAGCTTCAGGAGCATCTTTGACCAGTCTGCCCTGAATGCAAGGCTCCAGGAGCTGGACAAGCAGCTGGCGGCACCCACCCTGTGGGATGACCCCAAGCGCGCAACCGCTCTTGCCCAGGAGGCTGCAAGGATCAAGGACGAGCTGGACCGGTGGGAGGATCTCAATCGTCGCTGCGGGGAGGCAGGCGAGCTGGCGCAACTGCTGCAGGGAGAGCCAGATCCGGAGCTTGAGGCCTCAGTGGCGGCAGATCTTGACCAGCTGGAAGCCCAGGTGGCGAGGCTGGAACTGGAGCTCCTCTTTTCTGATCCATATTCGGACAACCCGGCCCTTCTGAGCGTGCATGCCGGGGCAGGTGGCACCGACTCCCAGGACTGGGCCGAGATGCTGGTACGGATGTATCTGCGCTGGGCGGAGCGGGAGCGGATGAAAACGGAGTTTCTGGATGAATCAGAAGGTGAGGAAGCTGGCATCAAGTCAGCCACGATCCGTGTCTCTGGAAAGCGGGCTTTTGGCCTGCTAAAGGGCGAGCGGGGGGTGCACCGGCTGGTGCGTCTTAGCCCATTTGATAGTGCGCACCGTCGCCATACCTCTTTTGCTCTGGTGGAGGTCAGCCCGGAGATTGCCGACGATGTGGAGCTGGATATTGATGAGAAGGATGTCAGGACCGATGTTTACCGCTCAAGCGGCGCTGGAGGGCAGCACGTAAACAAGACCTCCTCTGCTGTGCGTCTGACCCATTTGCCAACCGGGATAGTTGTTACCTGCCAGAACGAGCGCTCCCAGCAGCAAAACCGGGATGTGGCCTGGACGGTCCTGCGTTCACGACTGCTCAGCCTGAAGCAGGCGGCCCATGCTGAGCACCTGGCAGAGCTGAAGGGAGAGTCTCTCCCTGCTGAGTGGGGCAGCCAGATTCGTAGCTATGTAGTGCACCCCTATACGATGGTCAAGGACCACCGGACCGGGGTGGAGGTGGGCAACACTTCAGCTGTCTTTGATGGTGATCTGTCCCGCTTTATTGATGGCTATCTGCGCTGGAGCGCAGCTGGCGGTGACGGCGAGCTGTCAAGTTCTCAGGCTGGCGGGTATAATTGACCCCACTGGCAGAGTCTGCGGTGGTTGGAGTGTGATCTGGAACCGTCCCAGTAGTCCGTGAACCATCGTGGGCCTGCGGGAGACCATCTTTTATGAGTGCGTTGGCAATGAATCCTCAGGAGACCCTTTCGGCCTCCTCACTTCGCCCCGTGATAAGTTTCCACGGGGTCGGCAAGACCTACCCTAACGGGAGTGTCGCCCTTCGTGATGTGGATCTGGCTATCTACGAAAAGGACTTTGTCTTTGTCGTGGGCGCGAGTGGCGCTGGAAAGTCCAGCCTTATCCGGGTCCTTATTCGCGAGGAGAATGTCTCTTCGGGACGCATCTTTGTGGAGGGGCAGGAGATAACCAGGATGCCCAGGCGCAAGTTGCCACGGCTACGGCGCAGATTCGGAATCGTATTCCAGGATTACAAGCTGCTTCCAACCCTGAACGTGGCCCAGGATGTGGCGTTCGCCCTTCAGGTAACGCGTCCTGGGCAGAAGTATCTCAAGGACCGGGTTGAGGAGACCCTATGGATTGTGGGACTGGAGGACAAGCTGCGGAAATATCCAGACCAGCTTTCTGGAGGTGAGCAGCAGCGGGTGGCTATCGCACGGGCACTGGTGCACCGGCCCAAGATATTTATTGCGGATGAGCCGACAGGCAACCTCGACCCGGACACATCGTGGGGAATAGTCCAGCTGCTGGTCAAGGTGAACCACAGTGGTACCACCGTTGTCATGGCCACCCACAACCGTGAGGTAGTGGACCTGGTGCGTCGGCGGGTGATCCAGATTGAGAATGGTCGGGTCGCCCGCGATGAGGTTGAGGGGCAGTACCTGAGGGAAGGGGAGGCGACACTGTGAGGTGGCTCTGGTCCAGCATCACATTCGCGCTGGTGTCTGCTGGACAGAATTTTCGCCGCAACCTTGCAATATCGCTTGCAGGCGTGTTCACGATTGGACTGATTCTGGTTATGGTGGGGGGCACCCTGCTTGGCACTCATTTTGTGAACGGAATCCTGCAGACCGAACAGCAGCATGCGGGAAAGCTGAAGATCTACATGGCCAGCGGGGCCTCCCTGGCCTCGATAGAGAATCTCGAGTGGGTGATCTCCCAGCGCAAGGATGTGGCATCTGCCTACCTTGAGAACAAGGACCAGGCGGCACAGCAACTGTCTGGCGATGGCACCTCCATCACAGCTGTTATCAGTGCCATTGGAAATAATCCCCTGCCGGATTCGATAAATGTTACCGTGCGCCAGTTGTCATCACTGAAAGCGATAAACCAGCTGGCACTGTCCAGCCCGGTGGTGGACACTCATTCTCCGACCGACTACAGCAAGACAGTGATTTCGCGGCTTGAGGGTATTATCTTCTGGATCAAGGCGGTAGGAGCATCCATTGCGGTCGTCCTGAGCTTCATCAGTCTCGTGATCATCATGAACACTATCCGCACAGCTGTCTTTGTGCGGCGCACCGAGATAGAGATAATGAAACTGGTTGGAGCCACGGACTGGTTTGTGCGATGGCCATTCATCCTTGAGGGTGTGCTGGGCGGGTTGCTTGCGGCGATCTTTGCAGGCGCAATTATTGCGGGTACCTATTCGCTGCTTGCGCCACACCTTACCTCGGGACTTCTTGCCGGGTACGGCGGCAACGAGGGAGCATATCTTGTTTCCCTGCTTTTGCGCCTCGGAGGGGCGGGGGTTCTGCTGGGCGCGCTTGGCAGCTACCTGGGTGTACGCCGCTTCCTGACGGCCTGAACCAGCACCGTATGGGCAAGAGCCGACCAGGGACGACTCCGGACGGAAGGGAAAGGTGGTTTCAGTCAAGCTGGGCCAGTGCTCTGGCCATGCTATGTCTTTGTTACGCGTGTGCCTTTGCGGCGGTAAACCTCTCGCAGACCAGTGCTGCAGGTGTTATCCACACTCTCTTTCCGTCAGTTCCCGGCACCGCATCACTGAGCAGTGCGAGTTTAAACCAGATGTGGGCTGACATCTCGTCCCAGTACGTCTTCCGGAACGTCTCTCGCTCCCAGGTAACAGTTGCTGCTGAGCAGGGGATAGCCACGATGCTGGAGAACAGGTACCATGACCCCTTCACGCTGCTGCTGAGCCCTTCAGGTGCGAGTGGGCTCTCCCAGGAGCTGGCTGGGAAGCGGCAGGGGAGTGTCGGTATGGCGCTCTCGCTGGCCTGCGGAAAGGGCCAGCCATGCCCGGTATCTGGCAGTGCGGATGGGCTGGTCATTGAGGACGTACTTTTTGCGCAGCCCGCTTACCAGGCAGGTATACGCAACGGTGACCTGCTTCTTGCGGTCAACGGAGAGCCAGTCTCCAGATTTGGCACAACCTGGCCAGCCCGGCTTGGGAGCACAGCCGGACATGTGGATGGCCCTGCTGGCACAACGGTAAGGATTGAGGTGCGAGCTGGCGGATCTGGGGGGCAGATACAGGATTTCACCGTAACGCGCAGGAATCTTGTAATTCCTTCTGTCTATTCGAAGCTTTTTGGCAGGGTGCTCTACATGCAGGTGACCGGCTTTGACCTGAATACGGCAGCTGAGGCCCGTGCGCAGCTGAAATCCGGTATTGCAGCCGGAGCCACCAGCTATATACTGGATCTGCGCAATAACCCGGGTGGATATGTCCTGGCAGCCCAGGCGCTGGTATCTGACTTTGTGCCGGAGTACACCCATGGAAAGCGCAATGTGGTGGTAGTACAGAGGGAAAGAATGCTGGCTGGCCAGGGGCAGTCCACGGCACTCTCTACCGTGACCACCAACGTGCTTCCCGGTGCGATTGCTACCCAGGGAAAGGTTGTTGTTCTGGTCAATGGTGGGACAGCAAGTGCTGCAGAGATAACCACGCTGGCCCTTCGCGATGAGCGGGGAGCAGACGTAGTGGGCTCGCGGACCTACGGGAAAGGGTCGGTGCAGGTGAGTTTTTCGCTTCCCGATGGGAATGTATTCCATATGACTGTCGCACGGTGGTTCGGGCCCCGGGGAGAGGGGATCAACTTTAGTGGGATCCAGCCAGGCTATCCAGTCAAACTCCCTTCTCCGTCGGACGAGTTTGGGCTTGCGACCCAGGGTGCGCCCGCAGCTGCGGACACACAGCTTCAGGAGGCACTCAAGCTTGCAGTCCAGGGTGGAAGTGCAGGATGAACCACGTTACTGATTGCAGCGCAGCCAGTCAGGTGGAAAGGAAACGCAGGCGGATTACTTTTGATGGGATAGCCGAGGTTTACGATTCGGCGCGGCCCAGCTACCCTTGCGAACTGGTGGACAGGATGCTTGGCGAGGCAGGTCTGCAGCAAGGGGCACCCGTGCTGGAAGTTGGTTGCGGCACTGGACAGATGACACGATTGCTTGCAGGGCGTGGGCTGAATATTCACGCCCTCGAGCTGGGCCCGGAAATGGCCCGGCTGGCCATGCAGAGGATGGCAGACCTGAACAATGTTGTTGTAGAAAATGCTGATTTTGAGCAGTGGGTCCCTGCCATGCGGTTTGACGCAGTTGTGTCGGCGACGGCATTTCACTGGATAGATCCTGTGCGCTCGCACGATCTGGTGGCCCAGTGTCTCCGGCCGGGAGGGATGCTGGCAGTAGTCTCGACCGAGCACGTAGCAGGTGGTACCGAGCAGTTTTTTGCCGATTTCAATACGGTTATGGCCGACATGGGCCTGCTTTCGAGTGGCTCGGCACTTCCACAGGCAAGGGATGTGGTGTGGAATGATTATGTCTTTGATTGCAAGGAGGATTTTGAGGCTCCGCGTAGCTGGCTGTTTGAATGGGATGAGGCTTATACGGCAGACCAGTATGTCGCCCTGATAAGGACATACTCAGACCACCGCATCCTTCCCGGCCCGGCTGCACTTTCGCTGGAGCGAGCAACCCATGCCCTGATAGTGGACCGGTACAACGGTTCGGTTGCAAAGCGCTATTGCAACGAGCTGCGTCTGTACCGGTATCGCGGCTGAGTGCCCTCTTCGTAGCCCTGAGTCAGGGTTTATACATGGAAACAAGCATCCATTGCGCTGTATTTGCATGCGGGTTGCGCGCCTGCGCTGTTTGCCCAGAGTATGACAAGTCTCACCAGCTTGCGGCCCCCCCTGCAGTGGCTAAACCATCGTCGAGTAGGGGACCGCGTGAAGTCACCCTGACGCGTTGACATACAGAGAACCAGCAACATGGTACTGATGCAAGGAAGGGGGTGGAGGGCGGGAACTCTTTGCCCGCCCTCACTCAATACCTGTCCCATTGCTGGCTCTGTTGCTACAGCCCCATTTCGCGGGGCAGAGCCAGGCTCCTGGCACGCGTTGCTACTTCTCTTGTGTGGTGCACCCACGCCCTCCACGCGCCCGGTTCATCTCCCTGCGCCAGCCGATTCGCCACGTTTCTCAGTTCTCCTGCAACAATGGCTGGCTCGTTCCTCAGCAGGGGCCGACCAGCCCGGAAGAGACGTAGCTGGAGCGTCTCTCCGCCGACACCAATTTCGGAAGCCTGCCACCTGTCGTTTTGCTCGATCAGTTCCCGGGTAAAGAGCCCGTTGAGGCGCACGAGAACGTCTGCGGAAGGTGCACGCCGAATTGCTGCTACGATCCCCATAAGGCGGTCTGTATGATTGCTTCGTCCCGTCCCGGTATCGCACACGGTTCCGGACAGGTTACCAACTGAGTGCCACCACCCCCTGGCCCAGGTGCCAGGCACGCAGTATGGGCTCTGGAGAATGTTCTGCTCCCGGATGACGATGACCCCGGACGCCGGGCGCAGTTCCCCGGGCGTTGTCGGACTGTACTTGTGACCCTGGGGGGGGCTGATGATGGTTGAAGAACTAATGTCAGCAAGTCTCCACACCTCCAGCCAGCTGCAGGCTACAGCAACAGCCCATGGATGAGACGAGTGATGCGGGTCTACGATATCTGAAAGTGCTCGCACCGTAAGCCCCATTCCAGCTGGTGGGTGACCGCTTATCACTGCGCTGCAGATCGCATTGAGTGTTGCTCCGACCTCTGCCCAGCTCAGGTTCCCAAGTGCAGCCTCAGCACCAGGCCATCGGTATGGCGGTGTTGTAAGTGGCACATATTCCTCTGGTGGGAAGGCAAAAACAGGATGGCCAGTTCTACGTGAAGGCATAATTGATTAACTCCATATGCATGGGTGCACGCGGAGTGCACCGGAAAAAATAAAACGCCGATGGAAAGTGTCCTACCGTGCAGGTTTACTGCTTTCGGTCCCTTCCACTCCGTGCGAACTCGCGCGCACGCCAGCCAGGAACAGTTTCCTGTGGGGCGCTGCTTATGCACTGATTCATGATCAGGAACCTTACCACATCCAGGAGTATCAAGTGCAGGATGGGGCAGTCAAAGAACCATAGCCACTGGACCAGCGACATGCGATGGCAGGCTGTTCCAGAAATTGGCGCAGGGACCTGGTAATCCTTGCTGATGGTGGTGTCAGGCAAACAGGGACTGGGAGGTAACGCAGTGTCTGGCCCGCCCAGATCTTCCTTAGACGCGGGCGTTGTCTGAAGTGGGTGTGGGGCACGGTTGGAAAATGGTTTCGAAAACTGGGTCCACCTCAGGTGTTGTGTGCTTCGGGGCGCCTCAGGGCAACCACCGCCCCCTTCCATCTCAGTACGGATACCAAACGGGGTATACTTCGGCAACTGTGGCTGACCATTTTGATCTCGGCATTCTGGGCGGCGGCTCTGGCGGCTATGTAGCTGCAATCCGGGCTGCCCAGCTGGGCATGTCGGTCGTTCTGGTTGAGAGCGACAAGGTTGGGGGTGTCTGCCTCCATCGTGGCTGCATCCCGACCAAGGTGTTGCTCCAGACTGCGTTCCTCGTAGATGCTCTGGCAGGTGCCCACCGGTTTGGCCTGGATGTGCAGCAAAATGGCCTTGATTACGGAGTGACACAGGTGAGGAAGGCCGCTGTAGTGAGCCAGCTCCACCGTGGAATTGAGTTTCTCCTGAAGAAGAACAAGGTTACGTTTGTTGCAGGCAGGGGCCGGCTGGGGGGAGAGAAGCAGCTGCTGGTGGAGACCGGAGGCGGCCAGTCTGAGTATCAGGTCGGGAGTGTCATCCTGGCAACTGGATCCAGACCGCGCTCCCTGCCGGGGCTTCCCATGGATGGCAAACGGGTGATAACGAGCGATGAGGCACTGGAGATGGCAAAGGTGCCAGACTCAGCCATTGTGCTCGGGGCAGGCGCTGTTGGCGTGGAGTTTGCAAGCCTCTGGCGCAGTCTTGGAGCCGAGGTGACCCTGGTGGAGATGGCTCCCAGTCTTGTGCCTCTTGAGGATGCTGACATTGGGGCTGAGCTTGCAAAGCGTTTCATGGCCAGGGGGATCACCTGTCACACCTCGGCAAAGCTCGACAGTGGGTCAGTGCAGCTAAGCGATCACGGTGTGCAGGTCTCCATTACTGGCGAGTTGTCGGCCGAAGTGCTCCTCTGTGCTATTGGACGTAGTGCCAATGTTGAGGAGCTTGGTCTCGAAGCACATGGCATCAGAACCGAGCGAGGCATGGTCCTGGTGGACAGCCGGATGGAGACCTCAGCGAAAGGGATCTATGCGGTGGGTGACATGGTGGGCGGGTTCCAGCTTGCGCACAAGGCTATGCATGAAGGAGTGATTGCTGCCGAGGCCATAGCAGGGCTCTCTCCCTATCCACTGGAAGGCAGGCATGTCCCGCGAACCACATATTGCTCGCCCCAGATTGGCTCCCTTGGCCTGTCTGAGCAGGAGGCGATTGACCAGGGCTACACCGTAAGCTGTGGGGTAATGCCCTTTCGCGCCAATGGACGGGCACTTATCTGGGGCGAGCCAGATGGATTCTGCAAAGTGGTAGCGGACTCTTCCAACGATGAGGTGCTTGGAGTTCATATGATTGGACACGAAGTGACGGAGTTAATCGCGGGACCAGCGCTAGGGGCCCTGCTGGAGGCGAGCCCCTTTGAGCTGGTACACGCGGTTGCCCCGCATCCCACACTAAGTGAGGTGCTCGGGGAGGCAGCACTGGCGGTCAGCGGAAAAGCGATTCACATCTGAACAGTTGCAGGAACGTCAGGAGGAGAGAACCGTGGCAGTAAAGACGCTGGTG
>JAJZMA010000141.1 GCA_021850405.1 bacterium | reverse complement strand
CGGCGTGGTGCGCTCCGTCGCCTGGGTTACCCATGTTGAGACTCAGCCCCATGGGGGAGCTACCGTATCCTGCATTGGGGTTGACGTGACCCCTGCCATGCGGGAGAGGGAAAAACTGCTGGCCCGGCTTAACTACAATGCTGAACACGACAGTCTCACCGGCCTGGTGAATGTGGGGCGTTTCCACAAGGTAGTTGATGCGGCGATAGCGGTGCTCGAAGAAGGCGCCCACCTTGGGATCCTGTTTCTGTCCCTGGACAGGTTTCAGCTGGTGGTGGACGCTGCTGGCCACGAGAATGCCGACATCGTGGTCCAGGAGGTTGGGATGCGCCTGGCCTCGGCTGCGCCGTACCTTGTTTCCCGTTGTGGAGATGCTGACTTTGGTGTTCTGGTTTCTGGACAAATTTCCCGGGAGGGGATTATGGCCGTGGCCGGGGAGCTGGTTCGGGCTGTACACGCGACCCCCATCGGAGACATAGTCGAGTTGCACCTTTCTGCCAGTGTTGGCATTGCGTTTTATCCCGATCATGGGGTGGATGCTTTCAACCTGATACGCAGTGCCGGTATAGCCATGCATCAGGCAAGACAGGACGGAGGCAATTGTGTGCGGGTCCACGACGTGTTCCACCGGGTCCAGGTGCAGGACCAGATGGTGCTCGAGCATCATCTCCATGGGGCTACCGGGCGCGGTGAGATCTCGGTCGCGTATCAGCCGCTGGTGGATGCACGTTCACGCCAGATTGTCGGTGCCGAAGCGCTTGCACGGTGGCACCATCCTGAGCTGGGTGAAGTTGGGCCAGACACATTTATCCCGGTAGCAGAAGCTGGTGGCCTTATCACTGAGATTGGACGGTATGTCCTGGATACCGCCTGCCGCGATGCGGTGGAGATCATGCATGCAGATGGAGTCAGTCTTCGAATGTCAGTAAACATGTCAGCCGCCCAGATGGTCGAGGACACCCTGGAGTCAGACATTCTGGAGGTTCTCTCCAGATACAGTATGGATGGAACCATGCTGGAGATAGAGATCACCGAGAGCATGCTGATGCGGGATATGGAGCATGCCAGCCAGGTGCTAAGCCGTCTGCATCGGCATGGGGTGGATATCTCCCTGGATGACTTTGGCACTGGCTATTCCTGCCTTGCATATCTGAAGCACCTTGCCGTCAGTGGGATCAAGATCGACCGTACGTTCATTCAGGCGGCAACTTCCAGCGACGGTGACCTTTCCCTGGTGAAGGGGCTTACGGCACTGGCTCGTCACCTTGGGCTGCGCGTGACAGCGGAAGGCGTGGAAACAGCCGACCAGGTGGAATTGCTGGATCAGGAGGAGATTGACATCTACCAGGGGTATTTCTTCTCCCGGCCGGTCCCCCTTGCAGAATTTCGGGCACTTCTGCACCACCATTCTCCCCTTCCCGGGAAGTGAGCAGCCGGTCTGGGTCCCACACCGGCCTACGTCTTTGTGTGCTTTACCTCCTTGGCTGAGATAGCTTTGGCAAGCGGCAGCACCATCGCAAGGGTGACACCCCCGTCCCTGCCTCTGGCAACAAGCTGGTTTACGCAGTTGTCTGTCTCCCAGACAACTGTGAACTGCACCGCGGGTATTCCTGCTGAGGTTGGAGCCGTGCGCACCCCGGCCCATGAGAGGCTGCCCAGCGGACCGGTAGAGAGTGTGGTTGTGTTCTTCACGTCTGCCTGGCTTACTACGCTCTGGAATGCCGTGGCAGCCGCGCCAGCGGAGCGGAGCAGCCAGACTGAGTCCACCAGTTCCAGGTATCCGTTCGAAAATGTGAATCCGGCGGACCGGAAGTAGGTTACAGAGGCTCCAGATGCAAGCTCCCTGTTTATCGGGCTCGTTCTGGAGCCAGGAAGGTCAGTGGGGGATGGCCCCTGTATCGTGGTAAAGCCTGGAACGGGGATTTGTGAGAGTGCAAGAAGATTTGCTGCGGCTGGTCCTTGCACCATGGGAGCCGCTCCACAGCCAGAAAGGCAGAGAGGAGCGCCGAGGAGTAAGAGGCTGGTCGCTACGCCTGTGGCCGTCTGCCAGCAAGGTGGAAACTTCTTCATGAGCGGTTGAGGGCAGTGCTGATGCTCTCCCGGGAGAGTACCTGGGAGGGCACCAGAGCTGTACCTACCGCAGCCAGTGCCAGTGCCAGTACGGGTAGCAGAACGCTAAACGGTATCGCCAGCGGGAGCTCCAGGGCGGGAGTGGACGCTACCTCAATGAACACTGCAGAGAGGAGGACACCAGCACCAAGTGCAAGGATACCTCCCAGGCCCGATACCAGTACCGACTGCCACCAGATCAGGGATGCGAGCCCGGATCTCGTCAGCCCGACTGTCCTGAGCAGCGAAAAGTCATGCCGCTGGTCCTGGGCGTTATTCCAGTTCACGGCAAATATCGCGATGACAGTGGCAAGCAGCAGAATTATCGGAGCGATGGCCAGCTTGCCCATGTCCTCTCCCACCAGCGCCTGGATAGCTGAGGTTAGTTGCGTCTGGGTGAAGAGTGCCCACCCATACCGGGCTGCGACCCTGGTGCTGCTGGAGATGCAGGACCCGGTCGCGCAACGGACTGCTATGTCACTGAATACGGGAGGCGCCCCAAGCTTCTGTGCTGTTGCAGTTGAGACGATAATGCTCGGCTGACCGGCGCCTCCAGGAAACGTGTGTGCAACTATTCCAATGACTTTCAGCGGTATCTGCTTGCCGTTGGGTCCTTCTGCGAGAACCTCCTGTCCCTTCTTCCAGTTGTTTGCTGCAGCAAGTTGCTCTGGAACTACCGCAGTTGAGGGTGTGGAGAGAAGTGCCAGGCTCTGTGGTGGACTGCCAGCCATTGGCTGGACTGCCAGCCCGGGAGCAAAATGGGAAGGCGATGTCGCCATGAACGGGGTTAGTCTTCCATCCGTGGCTGCTGTAAAGAGGGAGATGCTGGTGGTCGAAGCCACACCGCTTGCGCCCTGCAGGGCACTCGCCAGCGCAAGTGGCTCTGGCACAGGGCTTACCACAATTGCCTCGCCTGGAAAAAGTTCATGCACCCAGCTGGTTGCTGCTGCCAGTTCGGAGGCAGTGAGTGATGTCACTGCAACCGTAGTGGAAACTGAAATCATCACAAGTGCCAGACTCATCATGGTGCGCCTCGGTCGCAGCCAGACGGAACGCAGGGCCAGCAGCTGGGTGAGCCATCTGGCAGACTCAAGCCGAGGGTGGCTGAGGTAAGGTACAACTGCTGCTACCGCAAGGGTGGTACCAATAAGGACTGCCATCGCACCGGGCAGCTGTGATGAAGCTGTGCCCCCCTTGACGGCGCTTAGCCCAGCTATGGTGAGCAGGATGCCAGCTGCCCCAATCCAGGGTGCGCCCCTCCACTGCGCTTCAGACCTGTCAGCCAGGGGACTCTTCTGTAGCGGGAGTGATGCGAGAGTGCCGGTGAGCGTACTGGCGAGGAAGACCAGCGCTGCACTCTCCAGAATGGTGGCGAGTGCAGTCAGGAGTGGAGTACCGCTGGCACTGTCCACCGGGATGAGTAGCACAGCTCCGGTGATTACGCCAGCTCCACTGAACCTGGTGGCAAGCTCCAGTGATGCGAGACGCAGGGCATTGCGGGATACACCAGACAGGGTGAGCGTCTCCAGCACGTCCCTGCGGCGACCCAGCAGAAGGGCAGTGGTTGCCATGGTGACCATGACCCCAAAAAGCAGGGAGGCGCCCGTTATCAGTCCAAAGATCTGGTAAGGGGCCGTCGCTGCCGTTCCTGCCCTGGGGCTGGATATGACTACGCCGTTGCCGGTCTTTGCCATCAGGGCAGCAGCTGTCGCCTTGAAGTTCTCGCCCGGCACGAGCCTGCCAGCGATTAGAAGCGTGTGGAGCCCCAGGTAAAAACTCTTCTGGAGACAGGCTGTGGGCAGGTACACTGCGCCAGGGGGTGCCGAAACGCCTGTCTGCGTCATTGCCACCAGGCCACTCACTGAGACCCGGAACAGCCCAGAGCTGCCCGGCAGCAGGAGGGATGTCGCTTTTAGCTGGTGCGCTGCCAGGACTGGCAACAGGGAAGCCGAAATGACAGCCTGCTGGCAGCTTATTGGCAGATGGCCCTGTGCCAGGGTTAGGGGTCGCAGTGCGACTGCGCCTCCTGTCTCACCCACCAGTGTGATGGGCACGGATGCCTGAGGATTGGTGGCTGCTATGGCGAACGATGATTTTTCATAAAGGGGGGACTTGTCGGCAATCAGTGGGCTCCCTATGACAGCGGCCATCTGGTTGCGGTTTAGCCCTCCGCCGGCGATTGCCTGCACGTCGATCTGTGCGCGCCCGGCTGCCGCAGTCTGGCTATGGGTGGTTGCCTGCTGTGCAAGAGCAACCTGCGCAAGGTTGCTGCCAAGGGCAACTGTGGTAAACACGACAAGAAGGGAGAGCAGCAAGGTCTCGCGCAGAGGCAGGCGAAGTGCCTTGAGCAGCAGGGTTCTGCTGTGGCGTGTCATCAGAGTCCAAGCTGGGCCAGCTGGCTGAGGAGGTGCTGGCGCGCCTTGTCTGCGCCGTTTTCATGGGTGAGCTGGATTTTTTCCAGAAGACGCCCATCACGCATCACAAATACGGTCTGGGCAAAGGCTGCGGCTGCTGCCTCATGGGTGGCCATCACGATGGTCCTCTGCTGTTCCTGATGAAGCGAAGAGAGCAGCTTCATCACCTCCTGGGAGGCGTTCCAGTCCAGATTGCCTGTGGGTTCATCGGCGATGACAAGTTCGGGGTTGGGCGCCAGTGCACGGGCGATGGCAATTTTCTGTTGCTCTCCCCCCGAGATATTGTCCGGGTGGTGGCCCTGGAGCCCTTTTAGGTTGAGTTGCTCCATAAGTTCAGCCGCTCGTGCAAACGCTGCCGCTGAGCTTGCCTGCCGGTTTTTCCTGTTGGCGCGACCGGTGGCCTGAAGCAGGATGGGCAGGGCAACATTCTCTGCGGCTGTCAAGGTTGGGATCAGATTGTACGACTGAAAAATGAAGCCGGCATGTTGTGTTCTGAACGCGGTGCGCCTTTCTTCTGGCATCGCATACAGGTCTTCCCCCATGAGCAGGACCTGACCCTTGTCGGGAGGCTCCAGTCCCCCCAGGATGTGCAGGAGCGTGCTTTTACCCGATCCGCTTGCACCCATTACAGCGATAAATTCGCCTTTTGTCACCTGAAGGCTGATGGAGGAAAGCACCTGATGGGGTGTGTGGCTGATGGAAAAACTCTTTTCCAGGCCTGCGCATGCCAGCGTGAACGAAGGGGTTGTCGTGTCAGCCAAGGTATCCTTCCAGGGTCTGTTCTACCGATGTGGCAATCCAGCCGGAGTTTACCGGAACTGGCGGCTCCTCTGGAGACAGCAACCCGGGTGGCGTCGCAGGGGTTGGAGAGGGATGGGCGATAACGGTCATCAGTGCAGTTGGAGTTGATGCAGCGGTTGGTGGCGGGGTTGGGGTTGGTCGAGGGGTCGGAACTGGTGTAGGCACTGGCGTCGGTGGTGGGGTTGGTGCTGGCGTTGGGCGGGGCGTAGGAGCCGGGGTTGGAGTCGGAGCTGGGGCAAGCTGTGCGAATTCCTCCGCAAACATCCATACGTTGGTTTCGGGAGTGCCGGCGCCTGACCAGGAAGCGCCAAACCATGATCCCACTCCAAGGGCGGTGTAGGAGGGGTCAAGGATGTTGTCCCGGTGCGGAGTACTGTTCATGAAAAGGGTGTTGACGTAAGGTGCCGCCACAGATGGATCAGTCGTGTTGGCTACCCAGCCAATGTTCTCGCCTGCGCTCAGATAGTGAATCCCGTAGGCCTGCATTATGGAGAATACATACTGGTTGCAGTCGAGTATCAGGTGGGAGAAGTAGTTGCGGGTGATGAGATCCTCTGCCCTGCCGTAAATCTCAAACCCACAGCCGCCATAGGGCGCATTCTCTCCAATCTCCTGCAGCGTTCCGTCAAAGGCCAGGGACGCAACGCCATTGCTGGCCCGGTCCTGATTGGTGAGTGAAAAGAGCTGGGCGTCAGCTGTGGTATTTGCCGCGACTGGAGTGGTTATGAGGGCAAATAGTGCCAGGGTCATCACGCTGGCAGTTGCAAGCGCCTTGCGAAGTCGATGGATTCGATTTCGCACAGGGTCGCCTTTCCGTCGGTCCAGGAAATGGTCCCTGGGCCCGGTGGCTGGATTGTGAAGAAACCATGACTGCATTGTTTCTCCTTTTTTACATCTAGTCTGGACAGAGACACTGTGACACAAAGTTGTTGCAGGCCGTGGCCGAGTTGTCAGGCCGAACGGTGTACTCTGGATGAGTAAAGATCTGCATACCCTATTCTAGTGAGGTGGAGCGCCAATGTCTCTTTTGGATCGCGTTCAGAAGAAGTCAGAGGAGGTGGGGGGGCAAGTGCCCCCGGTTCGGCCCCCAGTAAGCAGTCCCGGGCTGGCTGTAGCACCTCCTGCTCCACAAACTGCTGGGCCTGCTGCCCAGGTAGCGGTTGCCGCCCCACCTGCCCCTGCTCCGCTTGCTCCTGCAGCGCCTGCAGAAGCAGCACCCCGGCCGGGTAGCGGGGAGATGGGTGCTGGCAGATCTTCGCTTCTCACAAGAACCGGGCTCAATCGGCCAATGCCCGGTCGGCCGGGTAGCACCAATACCTACCATGACCTGCGCACAAAGGTACATGCACGGCTGATTGAGGAGCTTGCCTCGGTTGCGACTCCAGATCGGGATGAAGTTATTTCCCGCATCACCGAGCTTGTCAATGAGGTAGTGCTGGAGCAGGGTCTGACAATGACCCGGCAGGACAAGCAGAGAATTGTTGAAACCGTGACCCACGATGTCCTTGGGCTTGGGCCGCTGGAGGCACTTCTTGCTGACACGAACGTGACTGAAATCATGATCAATGGACCAAAGCAGGTCTATGTGGAGCAGAAGGGCAAACTGACACTGAGCAGCGTCAAGTTTGAGAGCAACGAACAGCTGATGCAGATCATTGACAGGATAGTTTCTACTATTGGAAGGAGGATCGATGAATCTTCCCCAATGGTGGACGCCAGACTCAAGGATGGCTCCCGTGTCAATGTAATAATCCCGCCGCTGGCGCTTACCGGACCCACAGTTACAATCCGTAAGTTTTCCAAGGATCCGCTTCAGGTGTCAGATCTGGTGAAGTTCGGATCGGTCACTGAAGATATGGTTGCCTTTATCGGGGCCTGTGTGCGCGGCCGGCTCAACGTGGTGGTTAGCGGTGGTACCGGATCCGGGAAGACCACTACGCTGAACGTGCTATCCAGCTTTATCCCCAACGACGAGCGGATTGTCACGATTGAGGATGCGGCCGAGCTGCAGCTGCGGCAGGAGCACGTAATCTCCCTGGAGACCCGCCCGGCGAACGTGGAAGGCAGGGGGCGTGTGACCATCCGGGATCTGGTCGTCAATAGCCTTAGAATGCGGCCCGACCGGATCGTCATAGGTGAGTGTCGCGGGGGGGAGGCGCTCGATATGCTCCAGGCTATGAACACAGGCCATGACGGATCGCTGACCACCTTGCACGCGAACTCTCCAAAGGAAAGCATAGGCAGGCTGGAGACGCTGGTACTGATGGCAGGCACCGACCTGCCATCCAGGGCGATCCGGGAGCAGATCGCTTCTGCTGTGAATATCATCGTTCAGCAGTCCAGGCTGCGGGATGGCACCCGAAAGATCGTGAGCATTGCCGAAGTGCTGGGGATCGAGGGAGACCAGGTCAAGCTTCAGGAGGTGTTTACTTTCAAGCAGACCGGCATCGATCCAGAGGGCAAGGTGCTGGGTCAGCTGACCCCCACGGGAGTAAAGCCGCACTTCCTTGAGTTCCTGCGTACTGTGGGCGAGGATCTGCCAGAAACCCTGTTCCGCCCCGTACATGTCCTGCCCGACAGTCCTGTTGCGGTGGATGCCTGAGCTGGCCCTTTCTACGGCTGGTTCCACATTGCATTAGCTGCTTCCAGTAGCAGCTCTTTGTCGGGGGGTGGGCAAGTCCTGTCGTATGGCAGAGCAGGGAATCCTGGCAGGAGGTGTGTTCTGGCTATGGCCAGCCAGGGAAGGGTGAAGGAGCTCGCTCCGCTGACACTTTAGTCCCCCGGTCGACAGGGAATCTCTCCGGGCTGGGTTGTGAAGGACGGCTGCTGGTCAGTTCAGGAGCGAGAACGCGTTGCATTCGCCACCGTCCCGGCCGCGATGGCCCCTGGAATCCCGCAATGCACGGACACTCCGGGGGTCATCCAGCTATCTTTTCGGCGAACTGTCTCCAGCCGGGTTGTCGCAGGTTTCCCTAACGACGGGTTGGTGGCCCCAGAGTGCGCCGGTCGGGAAATAGCTGTGCCAGGCGAGGGGGCATTGGTACGCCCATGTCGAACAGCTTGTTTATGATCTGTGGGCGTACGCCAGTGGGCTGGAACTCTCCGATGATCTTCCCTGTTTCCGGATCGGCTCCCTTGGGTTCAAATTTAAATATTTCCTGCATGGTTACGGTCTCACCCTCCAGTCCGATGATCTCGGTGATCGAGGTGAGTTTCCTTGAGCCATCCTTGAACCGGTTCAGCTGCACTACCAGGTTTATCGCTCCTACTATCTGTTGCCGTACAGCTTTCAGGGGCAGATCCATTCCAGCCATGAGGACAAGCGTTTCAAGGCGGGAGAGAGCCTCCCTGGGTGAGTTTGCGTGCAGGGTGGTCAGGGAGCCATCATGCCCTGTGTTCATCGCCTGCAGCATGTCCAGAGCCTCGCCCGAGCGGCACTCTCCGATGACGATCCGGTCAGGTCGCATTCTAAGGCTATTGACGACGAGATCCCGGATTGTGATCTGGCCTTCACCATTGGGGTCGGCCGGACGGGCCTCCATCCGGCATACATGCTCCTGGTGGAGCTGCAGTTCTGCTGCATCCTCAATTGTGACAATTCGTTCATCAATTGGGATAAAGCTGGAGCACACATTGAGAAGGGTGGTTTTTCCTGTGCCGGTACCACCAGAAACTATGATGTTTGCGCGGGCCAGGACGCAGGCGCGCAGGAAAGCCGCAGCTTCCTCAGTCAGCGTGCCAAACCCAATCAGGTCAGAGGCCTGGTAGGGGTCCTTGGCAAATTTCCGGATGGTGAGCAGCGGCCCATCCAGAGCCACTGGAGGGATGGCTGCGTTCACCCTGGAGCCGTCCAGCAAACGGGCATCGCAGAGCGGCTGGCGCCGGTCAATCCTACGGCCCACTGACGATACTATCGTCTCAATAATCTGGATAAGGTGCTCTTCATTGTCGAAATGGATATCGGTCAGCATCAGCTTAGCTCCACGCTGAAGACCACAACGGGTTTTGAACAGCCCTGCGACTGCAACGCGCGATCCTTTTAGGGGCAATGTATCGACGAGGTTACTGCCGGAAGGTGCCA
>JAJZMA010000231.1 GCA_021850405.1 bacterium | reverse complement strand
TCATATGGCGCTGCTGGATGCGACTACCTGGACCCTGGTTAGCGGGGGTTCTGTGTGCGTGCGGCTATCTGGGGCGAGCCAGCTCCGGCCCGCAGCACCGCCCCCAGACTTTGACATGGAGCTGGCTATTGACAGTCTCCATAATTTTGCTGCTATCAACCCGCGACAGCTGGTGCTTACCCATTTTGGGCCGGTGCCAGATGCGCAGGGCACACTCGCCGAGGCAGAAGGGTCGCTCCGCCACTGGGTGGAGATTGCGAGAACCGTGACCAGGGATGGTAGTGTGCCTGATGTGGATCGGGTGGAGCAGGCGCTTAGCGCTGATTTTGACCTGCTACCACATGGGATGTCGGACGGGGACCGGCAGCGTCTTGAGGTGCTGAATGGCTTGCGGAGCAATGCTGCCGGAATAACCAGATATCTCTCAAAGCGGCACGAGTCAGGGTTACAGGGCGGTGCTGAGACACAGGGCACAGGGTCTGGCCCGGTAAGCGGATAACCCCAGATGCTGGATGTTCGCCGCTCGACGGCGCTGGCCATTATGACCGCAGTCATTGCTGCTTTTATGGGTGCGGGTTTTGCGTGGGTGCTTTATGAGCAGGTTGGGCCTGCCCAGAGAGTGATTGAGGTTGCCACGACCACACAGCCCGCCCATGCCGGCGGAGCCCCCCTGACCATTGCCGACCTTGCCGCTACTGCGTCGCACAGCTGTGTTGAGGTGATTACTGGTCCTGTTACGGAAAGCGGGATTGTCAGCGGGTCGGCTCCGGTGGCAACCGGTTTTGTGGTTGGTGGGACTGGCCTTGTGGTCACTAGCAGTTTCGCCCTGGACGGGGCCACAGAGCTTCATCTGGCGACGCAGGCTGGCAAGCTCTATCCGGCTCTCGTGGTTGGCTCAGACGTGCCCCAGGGACTTGTATTGCTAAAGGTCGTGGGCAGCATGCAGGTGCCAGCACTCACACTGTCGGATACGGCGCCATCACCTGGCGATGTAGAGGTTGCTGTTGGTTTGCCTCCAATAGGATCGCTGACGGTTGTATCCGGCACAGTGTCCGCAGTTGGCAATGAGGCCAGGGTTCTGCTCGGATCTGGAGGGGTTGCTACTGTCACCTCAGCGGCAGTGTTGAATGCGGCCCCAGCACCTGGGCTGGTGGGCGGCCCAATAGTGAACTCATCCGGAGAGGTTGTCGGCGTTGCCGGTGGGGCTGGGGCTGCCGGGGGCGTTGTGTCCCTGGATTTCTCTGCCCTGCAGGCCCTGGTCCTGGAGGCTACTGGCGGAGGAGCAACCAGCGGATCTACTTTTGATGCCAACTCAGTATTCCTTTCACCTGCTACTGCTGCGGCACTTGGCACGCAATCTGGAGCCCTGATTACTTCGGTTGCTCCGGGTGGGGCGGCTGCGGCAGCCGGACTTAAGGTTGGGGATGTTGTAATTTCGGTGAACGGTTCTCCAGTCACGCCAGACCATCTCTTCGATCCACAGGCTTTCCAGATTCCTGCAGGCCAGACAGTGTCACTGCAGGTGCTGCGAGGCAAAGCGCAGATTACTGTTTCAATAACAGCAGCTGAAAGCAGCTGACCTGCATCGGTTAGGATGGAGTAATGGAAGTTACATTTCACGGTGGAGACTGCATCAGGCTAAGAGGGCGCGATTCTGTGGTAGTGGTGGATCCTCCCGGTCCAGCGTCAGCAATCAGGAACCGCCCAGATCTTGTTGTTCGGACGACCGGGAAGCTGGACCCGGCGCGGCTGGCTGCCACCGACGGGGATGTGCCAGAGATATGCGGCGCTGGAGAGTTTGAGATTGGCGGCGTCATCGTCTATGGAATACCACTCGGCGATGCTGCGGCCATGTGCATCGAGGTAGATGGAGTGCGGGTTCTCGCCTCGGGCCATCCGTCCCGCCAGCTCACAGAAGAGGAGCTGGATCGCATAGGGCATGTGGACGTTCTGGTGGTACCTGTTTCTGGAAAGTCGTTCACGGCCACCAGCGCTGCGCGCCTGAGCAGTGCGGTCGAGCCAGCTGTCGTTGTGCCTGTTGCCTTCAGTGTTGTTGATGGGGATGGGTTTGAGCCAATAGATCACTTCGCCAGGGAAGTAGGTCTCCCTGAGGGGTGGACTCCACAGGCAAAGCTGGCTATGTCAGGCACAACTCCCGGGGAAGATACGAGACCCGTGGTGCTGGAAGCACGGCCGCTCTGATGGGAAAGGTGCAGCGCACCGAGCCGCCACGGGTTTGCTACGTCTTTGTGACTGGAGGAGTGGTCTCATCCCTTGGGAAAGGCATAACCGCTGCATCCATAGGTGCCATCCTCAAGGCCAGGGGGCTCTCTGTAGTCATGCAGAAGCTTGATCCCTATCTAAATGTAGACCCAGGAACCATGTCTCCCTACCAGCATGGGGAGGTTTTTGTAACTGATGATGGTGCCGAGACCGATCTGGATCTCGGGCATTACGAACGATTTGTTGGTGTGTCGCTGGGAGCGGGCAGCAACGTAACTACGGGAAAGATCTACTCCAGTGTTATCTCCAAGGAACGAAAGGGAGACTATCTTGGAGCAACTGTCCAGGTGATTCCCCACGTCACCAATGAAATAAAAGAGCGGATCCGCTGGGTGGGCGAAGGCTCAGATCCAGCGCCGGATGTTGTTGTGGTTGAAGTTGGTGGAACAGTCGGGGACATAGAGTCGTTGCCGTTTCTGGAAGCCATACGCCAGTTGAAGAACGATGTCGGACGGGACCGGGTTACTTATGTGCATCTGACACTCGTGCCTTTTGTGGGTGCAAGTGAAGAGTTCAAGAGCAAGCCTACCCAGCACAGTGTCAATACCCTGCGGAGTATAGGTATTCAGCCAGACGTTATTGTGGCAAGGAGCGAAAGTCCTATATCCTTGCAGCTCAAGGAGAAGATATCGCTGTTTGGGGACGTCGATTTGCGTGCTGTGATCAATGTCCCTGATGTAAAAAGTATTTATGAAGTTCCCTCGCTCCTGGAGAATGCTGGGCTGGGCGCTTTTCTCGCTGCGCATATGAATCTGCCAGGTGGGGAGCCAGACCTGTCTGTATGGACCAGTCTTCTGGAGAGGATGGAGGCTGCCTCCAGCGAGGTCGAGATTGGCGTGGTTGGCAAGTATGTATCCATGCCCGATGCCTACTTAAGTGTTACTGAGGCGCTGCGACATGCTGGCGCTCACAACGGCTGCAGGGTTCACATACGCTGGATTAATTCCGAACTGGATGGGGTAGAGGCCGCACTTGCTGGAGTTGATGGGGTGCTGGTGCCAGGAGGATTTGGTGGCAGGGGGATTGAGGGGAAGGTGACTGCCTCCAGATTCGCACGCTCAGGAAGGATCCCGTATCTTGGGCTGTGTCTTGGGATGCAGTGCGCGGTGATCGATTGCGTTCGGCAGCTTGACGGGGCCGGGAGTGCCAATTCCACCGAGTTCGACCCCGACACCCAGGTTCCAGTGATTGACCTTATGCCCGACCAGCGGGATCTGGATGACAAGGGAGGTACCATGCGGCTTGGGCTATACCCCTGTCTTTTGGCCGAGGGCTCACTCGCATCGTCCCTGTACGGGGGGGCGTCGCTGGTCTACGAAAGGCATAGGCATCGCTATGAGGTAAACAACAAGTACCGGAAGGCTGTGGCGGATGCTGGTCTCCTGGCTTCCGGAATGTCACCAGACGGAAGGCTGGTTGAGATGGTGGAGCTGCCTGGCCATCCTTTCTACATTGCTTCCCAGTTCCACCCTGAGTTTCGCTCACGCCCCTTTGAACCCCATCCACTGTTTGCCGGATTTGTGGCAGCCTGTATGGCGGCGCGTGCAGGGCAGGGCAGTCTGGCTGGTGAAGGGGCGGTGCATGGGGAGGTGGAATGACAGGAGCGGCGCCAACGGCGCAACCCTCGGGTCGGGATCCCAACCGGGGGCTGGATCTGCTCCGTGCTACTGAAGCCGCTGCTATTGCTGCGGGCAGGTGGCTGGGAAGTGGCAACCGCAATGGCGCCCTTTCCTCTTCTGAGGAGATGATGGCAAAGGCGCTGGCTGCCACGCAGTGGGATGCCCGGATAGTCATCGGCTCGGAAGCTGAGGCCTCTCACCTGCGGGCAGGGACGCACATTGGGGCTGGTCAGGAGCGCCTGGATCTTGTGGTTGTCCCAGTGGACGGGATCAGTCTCATAGCAAGGGGCGTTGGCCAGGCGCTTAGCATAGCTGCGGTTACCGGGCCGGGCGCGGTACCAGCTATTCCACCGGTTGCCTACATGCACAAGATTGCAGTCGGCCCCGATGCAGTGGGTTCGATAGACGTGTCGGATTCTGCAGAGAACAACTTGCGTCGGGTTGCATTTGCCAAGAACCGGGGTGTTGCTGACCTTACCGTGATAATGCTGGACCGGCCCCGCCATCAGGCACTGATTGAGGAGGTGCGCCAGCTGGGCGCCAGGATCTCGCTCATATCTGATGGGGATGTCGGCGCTGCACTTATGGCGGCCTGGGAGTCAACCGGTATTGACGTTTTCATCGGGTCGGGGGGGGCTCGGGAAGCGGTGGTAGGAGCCTGCGCGGTTCGGTGCATGGGAGGGGAGATGCAGTGTCGGCCCTGGATCCGCAATGCGGAGGAGGAGGATGCTGTGCGGGCGGGCGGATGGGACCTGGACTGCGTCCTGAAGATGGATGCACTGGCTCCATCGAGTGATGTGAGTGTGGCGGTAACAGGCGTCAGCGGCGCCGGTATTCTGCGTGGGGTTGTCTATCACGGTGACTGGTATGAGTCTCACAGCATGGTCATGCGCTCCCGGACTGGAACGGTGCGGGAGGTGGTTAGCCGGCATCACATTGGTCAGCGCCAGTCGACCCGACCACGCCAGGAGCACAGACGCAGCTGACACAGGGGGCACGGGTGCTACATGCACCCGTGCCCCTGGGCAATCCTCCCTGTCGAGGCTAGCCCAGGGGTACGGCTACCGTGATCAGGGGATGGATCTTCCCGGGCCCTGGTTTCCCTTGGCGCCGAAACCGACCGTATTCTGCCTGGCCTTTACTCCGCGATTGATGGCTTCTGCTGTCCTTGGAACCTGGGGACGCTTAACCGGGCTGGCCTCTGGCTGCTGGATCTTGTCCACAATACCCCACGCCAGTGCAGCCTCAGGTGACATCCAGAAGTCACGATCTGCAGCCTGCTTTACCTCGTCCAAAGTGTGTCCTGTGTTCCAGGCGATTATCCCCATGAGCCGTTCGTTCATCTCATCCGCCACAGCCAGTCTTATCTTCTGGTCGGTGATCAGCCCTTGTGTTCCTGATGAGACCTGGTGGACCATAACACGGGCATTGGGCAGGATCATGCGGCTGTCTCCAGCAGATAGCAGTACAGCCCCCATCGATGCGGCAAGCCCTGTGCATACCGTCCTGATGGGGCAAAGCGCTGCCTGCATGGCGTCATAGATGGCAAGGCCGTCAGTGACACTCCCGCCAGGGGAGTTGATATACATCTCGATTGGCTTGTTGTGATCCTGAAAGTCCAGGGCCAGAATCTGCAGGATGATGTTCTCTGCAGTGACTTCGTCAATGGGACCGTTCAGTAGAATGATCCGGTTCTGAAAAAGCCAGCTGACCAGATCAAAGGAGCGCTCGCCAGCGGCGGTTGGCATAATAACCCCTGGCATGCCCGCACCAGAAGGGAGGCCCTTGGCAGGGTCGAAATCGGCAGGCGGCGCAGCCGTATGCTCAAGCCCTGGCGCTCTTGCGTCCAGCACTGTCTTTTCGTTGCCGCTGGCCACACGGCGCCCCCGCAGATGTTCTGCGAGCTTGCGAGATGGAGAGCGACCAGATCGATTCTGGGGGAGCTGCTGCTCGCTTTCTGTGGCCATCCTGATCCTCCCGATTACTGTCCGAGAACTGCTGTCTGAAGCCTGTTGTGAACGGCTTGCAAGAACCGTACGAAACTACGGCGGACAGGGGACGGACATTGCACCTTTTTTACCCTCATTTATGTGGTTTACTCCTGCTGGGGCCGGTTCCTGGCGCGCTTGGTGCATTCCCTCCGGCTCCTGGAGTGGTCACGGGAGGTTCTCCTGGCAAGGAGATGAGAATAAGACGGTAAGTCTGCGGGGAAGGGCCCAGACTGGGGGCTGGCAGTTTAGGCATGGTAGTTTGGGGAAAACTGTTTTTATATGGGTCCATGGGTCCTGTCGCAAGGGTGGGTGTTCGCCTGTCAGGTGCGTTCGGACCGTATGGGGAAGAAGGAGATACCATGCCAGCAATATTTGCCGAGCCGATGAATCTGCCCAGGCTGGAAGCGCCGCAGGTTGCCGTGCTTTCCAGAAGGGTGGCATCCATTACTGATGCGCCCCATGCCTTTGAGGGGGATGGTTTTCCTGTGAGGCGGGCATTTGCCGGTGTGGACCAGCGGTTGCTGGACCCCTTCATTCATATGGACCATATGGGGGAGGTGGAGTATTCTCCTGGCGAGGCCAAAGGGACACCATGGCACCCTCATCGTGGCTTTGAGACAGTCACGTACATGATAGACGGCACCTTCGAACATCAGGATTCCAATGGTGGAGGGGGACGCATTACTGACGGGGATACCCAGTGGATGACTGCTGGTGCTGGAATACTCCATATTGAGCGCCCGCCCGAAAAGCTGGTTGTGTCGGGAGGGCTTTTTCACGGCTTTCAGTTGTGGGTTAACCTGCCTGCCGCGAGCAAGTGGATAGCGCCACGCTACCAGGACATACGAGGGAGCGCAGTTACACTTCTCTCCTCCCATGATGGGACCGCACTCCTGCGGCTTATCGCCGGACGGCTTGGCTCACAGCAGGATTTTGCGGGTCCTGGCATCACCCACACTCCAATAACGATGGTGCATGCAACGGTGTTGCCCGGTGGTCACGTGTTCCTTCCCTGGGATGCTTCATTCAATGCACTGTTTTATGTTCTGAGTGGTCGAGGTGAGGTGGGCAGTGAACGGCTGCAGGTTTCTCCTGGCCAGCTGGTAGCATTCCATGGCGAGGGCCCCATTGAGTTTTTTGCTGCCAAAGGGCAGGAAAGCCGGTCGCCAGCACTTGACGTTCTTGTGCTCGGTGGGAAGCCAATTGGAGAGCCTGTTGCGTGGGCTGGACCTTTCGTGATGAATACCCATGCTGAGCTGGCCCAGGCGTTTGATGACTACCGGTCCGGGAGGCTCGGCTCCATTCCCGCTGGTGCCCTGGGGCAGAGCCAGTAGGCCCCAGGTAGCCATGCTCGTGCTGCACCCAGCGGGAATGTTGTGCAGTGCCGGCGCTCCTCTGGTGTGGCCACACGTAGCAGGAGCATCGGCTCCAGTTCGCAGAGTGAGATGGCCGCCAGCGACAACAATGGAACATGAACGAGAATGTGGGCTGGGACGTATACTGCCCTTCAAGGTGCCCTTCTGTAGGGGTTTTTGTTGTCTTGACACCACAATTATCTCGCACACAGCGAGGCATCTTTCTTTATTTACGGACCCGATCCGCCCCCATTACCAAAATCGAAGCTAAGGAGAGGTGCGGGACATGGAAGGCTCAACCAACCGGGACAAGGCAGAAGGAATCCTGACCGAGCCAAACAGCCCTTCAGCAACTACCATGCAAACCAGGCTTTGGCTCATCGGCGCTGTCGGTATTGTTGGAGCTCTGGGATTGGTGCTACCACTATTGCTGGCATTTCATTACGGTTCAATCCATTCTCCATCAGCCGATGACTGGGCCTATGATCGCGCAGCTTTCTTTTTTGCCAGAACGGGCAGATTCAACCTATACCATTGGGGTACAATCCTGATCCTAGGTCAGATCGTACTGGCTGCTCCTGTTATATGGGCTCTTGGGGACCATGTCGCCGCCCTGAATGCCTACTCCTGCTTCCTGGGGTTTCTTGGCCTCACAGCCCTCTTGCTGTTTGCAAGGGAGTGTGGCCTGGGCAGGTGGCGCAGCCTGATGGTGGCGGCTCTATGTGCACTCTGTCCCCTGTGGGCAACTCTGTCAACCAGTTTCATGGCAGAAGTTCCATCTTTTGGTTTCGCAATGATGGCCCTGTTAGCTGGATCAATGTCGTTCAAAAAAGATGCTGTCGACAAGAAGTGGCTAGTAGCGGCCCTATTGCTCTCATTCGTATCTTTCTCAATTCGTGAGCAGATGATGGCAGTTGAGCTGGCAATCATAGCAACCTCCTGTCTGCTAATCCGGCTCCAGGGAGGCAGGTGGAGGCGTTGGGCATGCGGGGAGGGTATTCTGATCGCAGCGTCATTGGCGCTTTACTGGTATCGGCAAAAACTGCCTACGGGGGGCCATGAATATCCAATAAGGTTCCAGCCAGAGCAGCTGCTTAATATATGGCTGGGATCGTGGCCACTCATCATCCTCGGCTTGTTCGCACTGCCTGTAGTGATGTATCTGGGGCCATGGAGGATTTTGTCCACTGCCTGGCGCATAAACCATCGAATCTGTGCAAGCCTGATCATTGTTTTTGGGCTGCTTCCTCCGTTCTACCATTTCCTGACCACAACCGGAGTCTATCTTGAAGGTAAACGTACTCCAGCTGGAACTGTAATAGATCCTCATCGGGTGAGAGTGCTCTGGGTCATCCCCCAGATCGGAAACTGGTACTACGACCTATCTGGCAGTCACATCTGGCAGCAGCTAATACCAAATACAACGTGGCCGATCAGCATGTTCCCGTCCTGGTTTATAAACCTCCTTTACGTGGCAGGACTGCTCGGCATCACACTGGTGGCGCTATGTATGATGCTGACGGCGCATAGGGTATGGCAGAGAAGACACATTCTTAGAGAGCGCATGCGCGGCAGTAGTGCTGCCAGATCACTGCTCCTTATAAACGTGTGTACCCTTCTATATCTGGGCACAGTCCTGGCGCTGAATCTGCTCATCTCCTCCCAGAACTGGGATGAGTACTACCTGTTTTTCATTCCCGCGCTCTATATAGACCTTCTCTGGATCAGAGCAGCAGAGTTTCCCGGCCCCAAAAAACAATCACGAATAGCAGGCATGGCAATGATTGCACCTAATGTACGGCTCGCCGCTGGAATTTTACCGATGCTGGTCTCGGGGCTGATCTACACTGCCTGGTTTGAATCCTACATGGGGGCAGCAGATGTTTTTGGCCAGCGAGTGATTGCATCAGGTACGATGCAGCTTGCCCATCCTCAGGCCGACAATCTGTTCACGAACTGGATGTTGCTCGGCTTAAAGTACGGTGACAAGCCAACGCCTCCCCAGTTGTACCAGTTTACAAGCCCGGTCGCCTCACAGCTTTGTTACGGCATAACTGCCTACCGCGCCCAGGATGTCCCGTCAAACAGTGCGCTGGCCATCTACCATGCTGACCCGCTCCGGGGTCAGTGGGACTCCCTTGCTGGGCAATATGTGCTAGTTGCATTGCCACTTACAAATAACCC
>JAJZMA010000209.1 GCA_021850405.1 bacterium | reverse complement strand
ACGAACGGTGCTTCGACCATGCAGGCATCCCTGAGACGGCTGTACTTTCCGCGGCCATTGGAGCGGCCGTTGGAGCAATCGCTTACAACTCCCTGCTACCTTACAGGGCACACGACGAGAGAGTGGCCTGGCTACGAAATCTCGTGGAAATTGCAAAGCACCGGGATGAACTGCTTGCCCTGCTGCCGGAGGGAAGTGGGCAAACCAGCAGAGGTGGTGAGTGGTCAAGCGATGCACGATGGCTCTCCACAGCGATGGTGACCTCGCAAGCAGCGGTCGCCACGATAAGCGAACTGCCACCACCTTCGGCTGCACTCCTGCGCATCTACAGCAACTGGGAGGCCGCGTTGCCGGCGGAACGGCAGGCTGCAAAACACCCCTTGAGGAAAGAGATGAACGCCGCCATAAGTGCAAGAATAGAGGAGGCGCAGGTGGTCGACGTGCAGGTAGAACAGATCGCAGATGACCTGGCAAGCCATGGTCGCACACCAACGCCAGAAGAAGAAAGCTGGCTGAAGGCGCTTCTGTGGGGAGAAGCGACAGACAAGAACTGGGACTGCAGCAGTGGGGAAGAGGAAGCGCTCAAGCCTGACCTGCTGGATGCAGTTATCCACTGGGCCAGCAGCCCTGCGGGCACGCAGGGGGACAACCGCCTGCACTGGGAGCAACTAAGGACAGGCATCCTTGCTTTCACCTTGCGCGAACGTGCCCGCATCCACTGGGTGGATGGCGAGGCAAAAATTCCGCTGCCTCCCGGCATGGTGCCACCCACAACCGAGGATGTAGCGTGGTTTTTTTCATGGACTGCGGCAGCGCAAACACATTCAGATACCGCATGGGACAGGACGCCACCATCGGCTGCAGCTGCACTTCTCCTTGACAGGGCGTTCCTTTCCAGCACCCCTCCATCGGGCGACATGGACCTGCCTACATGGGAAAGAATGCGCGAGCGCTGGGACCATGTACGCTCCGGGCTCGTGGAAACCGGTTTTCTGGGGCAGACTGAATCCCAGAGAGTCCAGACGCACGAAGCAACCGACTGGCTTACACCCATGCTGTCAACTCCCATAACCTTTGACATGGCAGCATGTTTTCACCATGATCCATCTGAGGAGGAAATCACAACCGTTAGGGGAGTACTGCAAAGTTATGGAACACTAGGAACGCCCATCGCCAGCCAGTATCACGAGCTGCTGCTGCAGAACCTGACTGTATGGGAAGCAGCAACACTGGCCCAGGCGCAAGCCGGGCAGCTTGGGCTGCGACTTGTAGATGTCGGCACCCATCCTGATGCGGCAACTGCAATCAGCCAGTTCATGACTGGCCTCTCAAAGGATGCTCCAACACTTCCGCAAGATCCCGGCGTACTCCTGGCGGTTGCCAGATGGATGGCAAGTGCCTCGGATACTGCTACGCCTGCAGCTGCTCTGCTGGAGCAGCACAAGGCGCGCGCATGGAGCACTTTGCGCGGCGAGGCTCAGGCAAGATCCCATCTTTTCTTTGGACTCGTGGGTAAGTCCAGAGGCTGGAAGAGAGCGCTCGCCGCTACAGAAATGGGAACCCAGCAGCCTGCGGAAAGGGGATTGCTGCAGCATGGACGCACCGCCCCTGCAGGTGCTGGCCACGGGGGCCTGGAGTGAGCTACCGCCACCTTCCTGGCAATGATGAACAAACCATGCCGCTGATGCTCCACTACCGTCCCCTGGGCAACGGGCTTTTTGAGCGCGCTTGTGAGGCCGATACCTTCATGGGCCTCATAGCAGCCCTTATGGAGTCACAGGAGTATGAGCATACCTTTTCAGCAGAAAAGCGGCTGGTAAAGCGCATGCAGCTTGCAGCAGGGATTGAACAGCTCTATGCAGTTTTCAATCGAACGCTACAGATAACTGACACTCCCACGGAAAACGGTATCGACGTCTCTTCGGATGAACCCATGATCACCTCGCTTGAGGCCATAGGATACTGCCGGCTGGTCAGGTCAACTGGCAACGTCGGGGAGAAGGTGGTGGAGAAGCATCATGCCTGACATGGGAATTGACTATCCCTCTGCTGCAGGTAACCATCAGATTCAGCTGCCAGAAGGGTGCAGCATTACCCCAACCCGGCTGGACGGCAGCATGGTACACCTAAAAAATCGGGGTCTACATCCACGTAGGCATGACCGCCCAGTCTGTGTAGTAATCCCTGCTGGCGTCAACGCCATCCCTACTGAGCCCTGCCTCCTTGCCGTGGCCCGCCGTGGGGCAAAGATTGCTGTAATACGCTCTCCCCAGCAAAATCGTGACCGCAGCGCAATACTCGTAAACTGGGGCTCTCGCGATCCCATGCCACGCGGCACGCTAAACAGTGCTACCAGTGTAGAACTGAGCCGCAACAAGATAAAAAACGTATGTCTGCTCGCAGAACTTGCGCCCATGACAGTATTTTCGCCAGACGCTGTGGGGCAGCTTCCAGGTGACCGGCTGGTGGCCAAGCGCCGCTTTGGCCAGCAGGGAAGTGGCAAGATGGTCCTTCCCCTGAATTCACCACGGGAGAGTCTCTGCAAATACGACATCTTCCAGGAGTTCATTGCCAACCGCACCGAATACCGGGTGTCGGTCATTGCTGGAACAACAGTGGTAACCGCCATGCTGAAAACCCCAGCGTCAGCCAGTCCCGAGGACCTGACGCCGCACTTTTCCTTTACCCAGCTTACCGAACTACCTGCCGAGGTAGCCAGGGTAGCCATTAGCGCAGCGGAGCGGATTGGCCTTGGCTACACAGGAGTCGACGTGATAAGGGACAATGCGACTGGAAGGATACTGTGTCTCGAGACCAACAGTGCACCAGGGATGTCTACTTGCACGATCATCAACCTGTATGAAATTCTCCAGGGCAGGGACAGATGAGCAGGAGTGGATCGCATACAGATAACACTGAAGCCTGGCGTGTTTCTGGTGGCTCCAGCCAGGATGAGACAGCCCCACGGCATGTCAGAGAAAACGGTGTCCTGACGTCCGGCACCAGCAACTGGAAGGCGCAACTGGCACTCTCAAGATTGAGACGGCAGGAAAGCATCAGCTGGGCAACCGTCATTCCCAACGGCCAGGGCCCAGTCATTGGAATGGTACCCTCTGCCAATCCAGCTGCCAATGTTGCCTACGCTGCCGCTGTCACCAAGGCGCAGGGCATTCTCCTGCCCATCCCCCCAATAGCCAACCCCAAAAAGCTGTTAACCCTGTACCAGAGTTGCGATGGCCTTCTGCTCGCTGGCGGACCTGATATTGCGCCCCACCTCTACGGGGAAGCACCAAGGGAGGCCGCCCGCCTGGACCCTCCCAGCGTGACGAGGGACGCGATGGAGTTGCTCCTGACAAAATGGGCCGTCCAGGACAAAATGCCCGTCCTTGGAGTCTGTCGTGGACTGCAGGTGCTGAACGTGGCACAAGGTGGCACCCTCTGGCAGGACATTGTCACAGACGCTGCCAGTCCCAGACAGCACCGCATAGCTCTGAATGAGCGCCACACCATAAGGACACGGCCAGGGTCGCGTCTGGCTCGGCTGGTGGGAGAGACCGGAGAAGTAAACAGTCTCCACCACCAGGCGATTCGCAGGCTCGGCAAGGATGTCAGTGCAACAGCGCTCTCTCTAGACCTGGTTGTAGAAGCCATAGAGCTGAAAAACCATCCATTTGCCGTTGGTGTCCAGTTCCATCCTGAGCTGATGCTGGATGGGCCAGTCCGCTGGCCGCTAGAACTCTTCTCCAGCCTCACCCGGGCCGCACTCCAGTTTGGGCGCAACCAGCATCGGCGCGGTCACGTGCTCCCACCTGGAGTACTCTGGACAGTAGATGGCTCCAGCGGACCCGGAGCTGGCGCAAGATGCGAGCCACCCGATGCAGTATCTGGAATGTGACAGATGCCGGCCAGAGCGTACTGCCGCTTATGGGGCAATACGGGATGCAGCAGACTGGCCAGGCTCACCTTCCCGTGCAGAACTGACAGCAGCGCCCTAGCCCTGGGTGACGTTGGCAGCAGCCGCCTGTCCCTCAGCACCTGCTGCGGCCACTGGCGTTGCCCCCTCGACAAACCCCTGCTCAGGCTCTTCCAGGCCGACTACCATGGTCACACCCAGCTGCTGGTATTTTTCCGCCATCAGCTTGACACCAGTTCCCATGGCAAAAAACTCAATTACATGGCTGCCCCAGACATGTGACTTTTCAGATATGGTGACCCCTACGATTCCAGATGCAGATGCCTTCTTGGCCTCTCCCTGCATCCGGAGCATTGCGAGCTCCCTTGCCTCATATAGTGCCGTTGTAAAGTTGGTCAGTTCGACATTCTGGGTCTGCTGCCCAAGCCATTTTGAGATCCCCTGGTGGGCGACGTTGTAGACACATGCTCCCATCACAAGTGCCACAGGCGTGTATCCAGCCTTCTCAAGCAGGAAAAGCTGCTGGCCAGATAGATCGCTCGTAAAAAAATTGCCGCTCTGCGGATGACCTGGTGGTCTCGACACTGCTGTACCCATCGCAAAGAATTCTGCGGTGTGCTTGGCAGCACTGTACATATTTATCGTCAGATTGACGCCGACCACCCCCTCTGCACCGAGTGAGCGCCCCATCTGCACCATCTCACCTATCGCCTTTTCCCGCGCCTGGTACATGGCAGCGGTGAGCTGCTGAACCTCACAGTTGGTATTCCAGAGGCTGGTTGTCATGGGAAAGCCGATATGGTAGACACTGCTCCCCACGACCAGCCCCAGCGGATTGTAGCCAAGCTCCTTCAGGACTATCGCCTCATCCACCGACAGATCGCTCGTGTACGGACGACCACTGGTACCGCGCTGACCCCGTGCCAGAAAGGCGAGCGCCGCATCTGCGCGTGGATTTGGAAGGGCAATAGCGTCAGTCATCACTTCAACCTCAATATGCCAGACGGCAGTGCATCCAGCGGAGCATCAGTGTAGTGCCGCACTGCTGTTCCGATACATAACATCTCCATTAGCCTTGCCTCATTTGGCAGCTCGTAAAACTCGCTCTGTACCGTCACTCCCACACAGCCATCTGCATTGGCCGCCTGCACCTCATGATCCAGGTGGTTTATCGCCAGCATCCGGCCCATGGCAGCTCCTTCGCTAAGCTGCTGCATTTCCTGATTGTTCCAGCTCTGGGCCTGGTACTCAGTGACACATCCTGGGTCTATCTCCAGTGCGCCCACACCGATCACCAGGCGGACTGGAACATAGCCCCCATGGATCACCTTTGCAAATGCCTGGCCATCCAGATGGGAGGTAAAAGGCATCTGTGGCATTGGCGCCCCTGGACGGGTCACCGCGGTACCAATCATCGTCATCTCAAGGGTATTGGCAATGTCCGCCATCCGGCTGATACGCACCTCAACCCCGACCACCCCATGCGCAGAAAGCCCTGCCGCCTCCTCCATCAACCGTTTTAGCGCCAGATCCCTCGCAGCGGTCATTCCAGCCTCGTAGGTCACATGCTCCCAGTTGTAGCCGGGAAAGTGTTCCCCACCGACCGGCGCGCCATACATGGAGCCGCCTCCTCCATAGCCCATGCCACCACCACCGTAGCCCATTCCCCCCCCAAGGCCAAAGCCATGAGGACAGGGATAGACCCTGGATGCTCCTGTATTCACAAAACCCAGCGCATACCCCCACTGTGAAGCCAGATGCATGACGCAGCTACCCATGACCATTCCAAGCGGGTCGAACCCGGCATGCCGTATGGATGCAAACTCCTGGGTGGTCAGATCCGAGGTCCATCCATCGGTTCCGCTCCGCATGGCAGTGATCCTGTCCTGGGCAGCTACCGGCAGTTTGCCAGCCTCCAGCGCCTGCACGCTGGCCTGCTGCCTTGCCTGCTGCTCCTGCGTATTATCGGCTGCGGCCATAACGTCTCCTAACGATCCAGTGAAAGCACCATGGCTGGCTTCGGAATATCGCCAGACGGATACTTGCGCACAGCTGTACCGGCAGCAAAGAACTCAATGACGTGGCTGCCCCAGACATGTGACTTTTCCTCGATGCTCACGCCTACAATGCCCTCCGCATTCAGCGCCTTGGCCTCGTCCTGCATCCGCTCCATGGCCAGCTCGCGGGCCTCGTATAGTGCCTGGGTAAAGTTGCTCATCTCCTTGTTCTGGCCGATATTGCCTATCACCTGGCCAATCCCCTGATGCGCCACATGATAGACACAGGTGCCAAGCACAAGGCCAAGCGGTGCGTACCCTGACTGGAGAAGTGTCCAGAAATCCTGCCCGGACAGGTCGCTTGAAAACGGTGTGCCCTTGTCGGTCTTCCAGTTGCCACCGGATTCAGACTTGACGGCTGTCCCAATGGAGATAAACTCAGCGGTGCCCTGACCCCACTCGTAGAAGCCCACGTCAAGGCGCACACCCACAACACCATCGGCGCCGAGCATGGTCGCCTCCTCCTCCATCCGGCTCATCGCAAGCTCGCGGGCGTGATACATGGCCTGGGTCAGGCCGGTCAGCTCCTGGTTAGAGCCAAAATTCTTCAGCATTGCGCCGATGTGGTAAATGCTGCTGCCAACTACCAGGCCGAGAGGATGGAAGCCAGCCTCCTTGACCAGCAGAAACTCATTTACGCTAAGGTCACTGGTAAACAGCCCATTGGGCCCCTGAAGCTCTCCCAGCCGCTTCATGGCGTCCTGTGGCAAACCCTCCATGGGAGTAGTTGAAACCTCTGTCATGCAAATCTCTCCTGCTTCTATTGGGTCTTCCTGCTACAAGCTCTTTCTGCCGGACTTTCCCAGTCTACCTATTTGCCCCCTCCGACTGGATCGCGGGCCCTGCGGGCCACCCTGCCAGAGAAGCCCGCAGCAGTGGACCGTCCACGAGCAGGCAGCCAGCCCTGCAGACTGACGGGAACCTACCTGCCAAATGAGGAAAGCAGCTCACTGCCACTGTTGATCAGGTAACCAGCGACTGGAGTGCTGCCCGTGCCTGGGCACTGGCCTGGGCCTGCTGGCCGAGCACCTTTACGATGGCTTCCAGCCAGGAATGAAAATCAAGGTCCTCGCTTTTTAGCGTAATCCCGCGCACCGCATGAGCCCGGTGGGCAACAACCGCGCCGTGGGCAAGCTCAGCACTAAAGACATCCTCACCAAAGGTCACTGTTACTGAGTGGATAGGGTGCTCCTTCTTGAAAAAGCCTCCCTCGCGTTCCACCTTCACAGCGTCGCCCATGGTATCCAGAAGTTTCTGGCAGAAAACCTGGAAGAAAACGTTTATGTCGCTGGCATCCGCCCGAAGCGATGCAGCAACAGCATCCAGGTCGTAAGTGCCCGACTCCTCACCTTCCATGAGGCAGCAGTATACGGCAATCGGCATCCTGCCTGGCTACTGACTGACCGGAGGCAGGCTGCGGCAGAGTGCCTCCGATGGGACGTCGAGCCGGACGAGCCCATCCCCCACCAATGCGAACTGTTCGCCCGTGAAAGGCCGGGCTCCCAGGACTACCCTTACTTGACCGCTAGATCATGGTTATAACGGGCAGAACCATGGGATGACCAGCAGCATGCCCAGAGAAGAAACGGGCCAAGGTCCGGTGAACCACCGCCTGCCAGACTGTTTGATCTACGTCAGGAGAAAGCCCTGCCAGCGCAGAGAGTACCTTCTCCCGTGCCTCATCCGTAAGCCCCTCCAGCCCGTCCCCAGCCACCCCACGCATCACCAGCTCAGGGCCCGAGACAACCATGCCCGTACTGCGTTCTACCGTACAGGCGACGATGACAATCCCGTCATGCGCAATATGCTGCCGGTCCCGCAGCACCACTTCCCCATCCTCCGGGATACTGACACCATCGACATAAACGTACCCACAGCTCGCTCGCTCCCCGGTCACATGGAAGCCGGAAGCGTCAATCTCGACGATCACTCCGTTGTCGACTGTAGGAGTGTCCTGGCGGGTCACTCCCATGGAAGCTCCCAGCTGGGCATGCAGTTTTAGATGGCGATATTCACCGTGGACCGGAATAAAGTATCGCGGCCGCACCAGGGTAAGCAGCAGCTTTAATTCTTCCCGGCTCGCGTGCCCTGAGGCGTGAACGCCGTGTCTGGATGAATGGAAAACGGTCGCGCCGCGCCGGTAGAGGTTATTTATGGTGCGATGCACCATCTCCTCGTTTCCTGGTATCGGATTGGCACTGAGTATAACTGTGTCCCCCTCTTTCAGCGACACCATGGGGTGCTGGCCTGACGCTATCCGGGTCAGGGCGGAAAGCGGCTCGCCCTGGGAGCCGGTACAAAGAACCAGCATGCTGGCATCCGGAATACCGGAAAGCTTTTTTGGAGCAACCAGTGTTCCTTCGTTGTACTCCAGTAGTCCAAGGTCATGTGCAACGCGCACATTGTTCAGCATCGATCTGCCCACCAGCAATGCCCTGCGCCCCTGCGATTCGGCCACCGACAATGCCTGCTGCAGCCTCGAAATATTGGATGCGAAAGTAGCCATGATGATGCGCCCGGACGCCCGGTGAAAGTGCTCAGCCAGTGGCTCAGCAACAGTGCGCTCACTGGGAGTCACCCCTGGACTGTCGACATTGGTGCTATCCGACAGCAGCAGCAGGACACCCTCATTGCCCAGTGCGGCGATGCGGCCCAGGTCTGGAGGTGTGCCATGGATGGGGGTACTGTCCAGCTTGAAATCACCTGTATGCAAAACAATCCCCAGCGGGGTTCGCACTGCCAGTGCGCACGCGTCCGGTATGGAGTGGGTGGTATGAATGAACTCCACCGACATGGATCCCACCGAAACCACCCTTCCCGGCGTAACCGTTATGACCTCGGTCGACGCCGCTAGTCCGTGCTCTTTGAGTTTGTGTGCCAGGAGCCCAACGGTAAGGGGCGTTCCGTAGACTGGCACTGGCACCCGCGGAAGGACATACGGCAATGCGCCGACGTGGTCTTCATGCCCATGGGTCAGAAAAATTCCCCGCACCTTTTCCTTGTGCTGCACCAGGTATGAGACATCCGGAATCACAAGGTCTATCCCCAGCATGTCCTGCTCAGGAAACATGAGGCCGCAGTCGATAACAACAATATCCTGCTCGGTCTCCAGAGCCAGCATGTTGCGGCCAATCTCTCCAAGGCCTCCGATTGGCACAACACGCAATGTTCCAGCCGCAACAGCATTCATCGTGTCATTCTGCCTTTCCACCCACCGACCCAGGCGTAGCCGCAAAGGATGCCAAAGCAGCTGTTTTCCGAGATGCATCCGGAGAAGGGCCACCCTGGCCCTGCTCGCTCAACAAGCCAGCTACAACGGCAAGGTCTGCCTGCAGTACCGGAAGCAGCTGCCGCCGGTACAGTGCTGCTGCCGGGTGGTAAACCGGTACCACAGCCCTGCCGTTGCGGTAGAGCACAATGCCGTGGCAGCGAGATATTGGAGGTGCATCCGGCAGAAGCCATGCCAGTGCATGACGACCAAGTGGAACAATGACAAGGGGATCCACCGCCAGAATCTGTGCCGTCAGATGGGGTTGGCAT
>JAJZMA010000012.1 GCA_021850405.1 bacterium | reverse complement strand
CTCAGCTACCATGCACTACCTGTGCTGGGCCCGGTGGCTGGCCACTGAGGTCCCTCCTTGAGCCGCAGCCTTGTACTCACCCACCCGCCTTCCCAAGGCCAGATCCCTGGAGGGTGCTGCCCAGCCGGGCCACCGGGGTCCATCTCAGGTACACTTGCGGGTTGTGGTCAAGCTAAACAAGTTCTGGTATCTCGTAATAGCGCTGGTGGTCCTGGGGGCCGTCTTCATCGACACCTACAGCTATACCTACCGCTACTTTGTAGCCCATGTCCCCCCGGGCAAGCCGCTTAAGACCGTCCCAAATATTGGGGGCCATCCGATAACGATAGAAAAGGGTCTGGATCTCCAGGGCGGAACTGAACTTACCATCGCCATCTGTGAGGGCTACGACAAGCCTGCTGGCACCACCTGTCGGTCTGGGGTGCCGGGGGGCCTGAAGAACCTGGCCAAGGCGCAGGCAGCCACGGTAACCATCCTGGGCGAGAGGGTCAATGGTCTTGGCATTGCCCAGGCCTCCGTCCAGGCACAGGGAACAGATGAGGTGGTGGTCCAGATTCCGGGAGTAACCATCCAGCGGGCCATCCAGGTCGTGGGCACTACTGCCCAGCTGCATTTTGCAACCGCTGTGGCAGGAGCTCCCAATCCCAAGAACCCTGCGTTCCTGGCAGATCAGGAGGGGCTCTATGACCCTGCCCAGTTCAACAATCCTGCTTTCTATCCAGTCCTGAGCGGTAGCCGCTTTCACTGGAAGATCGACCGCGCTCTGCCAGCGACAGATGTCACCAGTGCGTCGGTGGTCTTTGACTCGACTACCAACGCCTACGCTGTTTCCATAAGCTTCAACTCTGCTGGCGCTGCCCAGTGGGCAAAGCTCACTTCGCAGGCGTTCAAAGCCAATGCTGGCTGTCCCACCACTGTCATACCGCAGAATCAGGTGGCGATTTTCCTGGATACGAAGGTGATTACGGCCCCTTGCGTAGAGTCGGTCTCAAGCAGTCAGACCCAGATAAGTCCCTTTACCCAGAGCCAGGCAACACTGCTGGCGGACCAGATTTCAGCAGGAGCATTGCCTGCCCAGATCAGTACTGTAGCTTCGACCGAGGTTAGCGCGACCCTTGGTGCGGCCAGCGTAAAGGAGAGCCTTGTGGCTGGCGCGGTTGGGCTGGCAATCGTCGTGCTGTTCATGCTGCTCTATTACGGCTTTTCTGGTCTTCTGGCAGCCATTGCCCTGGCCATATATGCGGCCATTGTCCTTGCCGTGTTCGAGCTGGTGCCTATCACACTCAGTCTTGCCGGCCTGGCGGGTTTTGTGCTTAGCGTAGGCATGGCCGTAGACGCCAATGTGCTTATCTTTGAGCGAATGCGTGATGAGCTTCGCCATGGCCGCAGCCTGCCGCTTGCAATAGAGACTGGCTTTCGGCGCGCTTTTCCTGCCATTCGTGACAGCAACTTCTCCACCCTTATCGCGTGCCTGATTCTGGTGCGGTTTGGAACAAGCGTCATACAGGGGTTTGCAATAACCCTTGGAATCGGCGTCATTGCATCCTTCTTTACTGCAACAGTTATCTCCCAGGCGCTTTTCCACTTTGCCATCAAGATCCGGCCGCTGCGGAATCCACGCCTGTATGCGCGCCTTGCGAAGACACCGGAGCTGGCGGGAGATGCGGATGAAAGCGCACTGGCTGGAGGCAGTGCAGCTGGAACAGCTGTACCCGACGGGGGGGTCCTGGTGCAGGCGCCGGCGATGTCATCATCAGCCGAGGCAGCAGTTGCTGAGTATGAGCGCATGGTGGGGGGCAGGGGGCCGCGTCAGGGGCGCAACCGCACCTTTGACATCATTGCACCAAGGAATGTCTACTTTCTGGTGTCCCTGCTGATTATTCTTGCCGGGCTGGCGGCAATCCTGGGCTGGGGTTTTCGGCTTGGCATAGATTTTGCTGGTGGCAATACAGTTACTGCCACCCTGGTCAAGCCAGCCAGTCAGGCTCAGGTGCTGGCAACTGCAGACAGGACGATAGGGGCGTTGCAGCCACAGGTCGTAAAGTCAACCGGGAACGTGTTTACGATCCAGACGCTTCCGTCCTCGATAGACAGGGTTACATCGCTCATTACTGCACTGCAGGACAAATATGGAATAGTGCATCCCCCTCATCAGCCTCAGCATCCAGATGTCCAGGTTTCCACTGTGGGACCGACCATCGCGTCCAGCCTTGTGCAGGACGCTGTGGAACTGATACTGGTGGCATCATTGTTTATTGCGCTCTACCTGGCATTTGTCTTTGGCTCACAGACTGCTGTTTCACGTGTACGGTTTTCGGTTGCAACCTTCATAAAGCTGCTGCATGACGTCTTTGTCCTGCTTGGAATCTGGGCCATACTCGGACATTTCAGCAGCATCGGCTCGGTGGGAACCCTGTTTGTGACTGCGGTTCTTACCTCTATCGCCTTCTCTATCCATGACACAATCGTCGTCTTCGACCGTATACGGGAGAATCTTCGCTTTGGCCCCAGACTCACCTTTGAACAGGTGGTAAACCTTTCGACTGCCCAGACGATGACCAGGTCGCTCAACACTTCGCTAACAGTGGTGTTTGTGCTCCTTTCCCTGGTGCTCTTTGGTGGTTCTACAATCCAGGGATTTGTGCTGGCGCTTCTGATTGGGGTGGTTACCGGTACATACAGTTCCATCTTTAATGCCAGTACGATGCTTGTCGCCTGGGACTACATCTGGCCGGGCAAGGCCGCGCGCGCAGCTCGCCTTGCGGCGGTCCGTGGTGTCAGGGCGCAGTAATATAGGAACCGTGGCTCGTCTAGCTGATTCCTGGCAATGTTCTCCCATGACTATATGGTGGGGAGGAAGAGCACCAGCGGCACTGCATGCCTGCCTTGTGGGGCCGTGGGACATCTGCATGCCGGAAGGTTGCAGATGACGACCCTGGGCTCCCCCCAGGTGGAGAGGGCGTGGTTGCATGGCGATGCAGTGGTGCCCGCTGATCCGCTGTCTCTCCTGCCAAGGGATGCAACTGTAGCGGTTGCCCTGTCCGGCGGTGTGGACTCAAGTGTGGCGGCAAGCCTTCTGGTGGCGGGTGGTTTTTCGGTCTTTGGTGTCACCCTCTCGCTCTGGGACATGGCACCAGAGGTGGTCAAGGACCGGGGATGCTGCTCAGTTGAAGCTGCAGATGACGCCAGAAGGGTGGCGCATCGCCTTGGAATAAGGCATTACATATGGAACATGAAGGAGTCTTTCGAGCGCAGTGTAGTTGAGCCGTTCGAGGCCGAGTACGCTGCTGGACGCACTCCCAATCCATGTGTCCACTGCAACCAGAGGATAAAGTTTGGGGAGCTGCTCCGGGCGGTGAGGCAGCTGGGCGCGACACACCTGGCAACGGGTCACTATGCCAGGGTTGGTACCAGGGGGCCCTTTTCGACGCTCCATCGGGCGGCAGATGCGGCCAAGGATCAGTCCTACACTCTCTACCGGCTGGACCAGGAGCAGCTGTCTGCTGCAGTGTTTCCACTCGGAGCCATGGAAGCCAAGCGGAAGGTGCGCCAGCTGGCGATGGCCAGCGCCCTTCCAGTGGCGGGCAAGCCTGAATCGCAGGATCTGTGCTTTGTGGCAGACACCCTCTCTTCCCATCTCGAGCAAAGGCTGGGCATGACGCTAGGGGAAGGTGACATCGTTGACGAGAGTGGGAGGGTACTGGGGCAGCACCAGGGCCTCTACCGCTACACCGTTGGGCAGCGGCGGCGGCTCGGCCCGGCTGCTGTGGGGGGGACAGGAGAGCTTTTCTACGTTCTTGCCCTGGACATGGAGCGCAATCAGGTGGTGGTGGGGCCACGCTCATCTCTGGGGCATCGCCGCCTCGCGCTTTCCGACTGCCGCTGGACAGCGGGGGTGGCTCCAGCTCCAGGGACCAGGGTTGGCGTTCAGCTGAGAAGCCATGCCTCCCCGGTCCCAATGCTGGTGGACAGTGAAACCAGGGAACAGGCCGGTGTGCAGCAGATGGCAGTTTGGGCAAACGGGCCAGTGGGCAGGGATGACGGGCGGTCATCGGCCTGGGGGCTTGTGCAGCTCAGTTCGGAAGAGCCGGTCTTTGGCGCCTCTCCGGGGCAGTCAGCTGTGCTTTATGCTGGCGATGAAGTGCTTGGAGGGGGAATCGTGGGGGCAATCGGTGACTGAGAACCTCTCCTGCGGCGCTGCTGACTGGACATTGTTTCCTATGGCCGCATGGGAGGCCGCTTGCGCGGTGGCCAGGGTCTCCGGGCCATGAGCGCCGGTATAACCCTTTCTGGAGTGATTGCTGGCTGCCTCCTGGCGCTGGGCTGCTCCATCTGGCTGGCGTGTGCTTTCCGGTCAGTCTATCTGGAGGGAGACCTTCCCAAACTCCTTCCTGCCCTTGGTGCGCTTGTGGCGCTGACTGGCCTTGTCTGGGAGACAAACCGTCCTGGGTCTCTCTGGTCCCTTTCCATTCCCCTGCTCGGATGGGAACTGAATCCGCTCATGCTGTTTGGGATGATTGTGCTGCTGCTGGGAGCGGCCCTGACATCTGTGGTTGAGTATGTGCCTGCCGTGAGGCCCATCCGTACGAGGATGCCCTTGGCGGACAGAGACCACAGGGACCGGGATGCTCTCTAGGGGGGAGCTGTCCTGGCTCCTGGGCATGCTGGTCGATGAGCCGCCGGCTGGGAAATGAAGGGATTGCCCGCTGGCCCAGACACAGTTCCTGCTTTCTCCAGATGAGGAGCTCCCTGTCTGTCTTACAATGAGGCCCCTATGGCCATGTTTTACCCCAAGCCGAAGCTGGCAGAGCCAGGAAGGGCCCAGGACGTATCCGGATGACAGTACTGGCAATTCCTGTCTCTTTTTTCCTGGTAGCCTCGGCTGTGATAGCAGCACTGAGTCCAGTATCCCGGCGTCTCTTTGCTGCCATGATGGTCATGGCGCTTTCTGGCTGCATTCTCCTGCTGCTACTCGTGTCGTGGCAGCTCGGTCTGCTCGGGTTCGGCGCCTTTCTCGCAATTGTGGCCGCTGCTGCAGTTGCCCACTCCCTGGATCCAGCGGTCTTTGGGATTCACTCGCGCAGGTACAGGGATCATGGTCGCAAAAGGCTGGTGCAGGCAGGATGGGGGCCAGTCACAATCGTGCTCTCTCTGCTTTGCCTTTTTGTATCTGGTCTGCTGTTGCTGTCATTCTTCGCTGTGCACGGTGCGCCCTCAGGGTCAGTGTCGGTGTCAAACGGATGGACGGTCCTGTTTGCTGCCCTTGCCGCGCTGGCGCTGGGTGGGGTTGGGATCCTGTTTTTTGTCGAGTCCCAGGAGGAACGGGTCCACCTGCACACGGAGCGCAGACTCCAGGACCTGGCCGAGCGGAATCGCAAGCGGCGGCAGGACAGACAAAGCGCTCACGTGCGCAGGGAAGGCAGGAGGGGAGGAGCATCTTGACATCTACGTCCCTGCTGTTGCTGGTGGACGGCCTTGTGCTGGTTGCTATAGGAGTCTTCTGTCTTCTTTTGAGGGAGGATGCCTGGGCTGGTAGCGTGGCAGGGGCGATTGGGGGGCTTGGGCTTGCCCTGACCGCAGCTGGCGGAGACCTGCTCACGCAGCACCACTTTCTCGACCCGATGGTGGCACTTGTGCTCTGCCTCTCTGCTGGCATGGTCGTCTTTTCGCTTGGTGGCGCAGGAATGGTGGTTCGCTGGAGCCTGCATCGGGACAGCAAGGATGGGTCGCCAAAATGAATGATCTTGCCTGGGCGGTGACACTGACCCCACTTGGCGGGCTTCTCCTTGCCTACCTGGTAGACGACGCGCGGGCAGGCGCACGGGCAGCCACACTGGGGACCCTGGCTACCGCACTACTGGCACTGATTTTTTTCATGTATCACTATCTGAATCCGAATCTGCCAGTGTTCCAGTCTGTGATCACGCTGTGGTCTTTTACTCCTTATCAGCATGCTTTGGGCGGGCTCGACATATCTACGTTCGTGGGGCAGATTGGTGTTCGTGCAGATGGTTTTTCGGTGTCTGCAGCGCTGGTCATCTCGTGGGCCGCGTTCCTGGCACAGCTGGCCTGTTTCAGGAACCTGCGGGCAGACGAAGGGCTGCGCCGACATACAGTTGCGCTCCAGCTGCTGTTTCTGGGAGCGATGGCTTCCGTCGCTGCCCCCAATCTTCTTACGCTCCTTATTGCGTGGGGGGTTTCAGCTGCTTCCCTGCCGGTCCTGGCTGTCGGCAGGGTGGATGCGGCGATGGCAGCCAGATGGCGACTTGCAGTGGTGGTCCAGGTGGCAGCTGTCCTTGTGATGGTGCTCGTGCTTGCCATTGTGGTGTACAAATATTCGGCCTCACTTGTCACCTCAACGATCCTGCCAGCAGGAGAGAGTGCAGCAGATCCGTTTGACTTTGGCAGATTGCAGGCGCTCTTTCTATTGCCACTGCGGGAGGTGCCGGGGGTTGGGATAAAGACAGAGTGGGGGCTGGGCCTGGCAGTACTTGCTGCGGTGTGGCTCCGTGCTGGAATAGTACCGTTCCGGAGACTGTACAGCTCTTTTGAAAAGGCTCCTGGCGCAATCTCTTCAGCCGCTATTGGGCTTGGCTTTTATGTTCCAGCCATCACCCTGCTGGTACGGTTTGCTCCCCTTTTCGCGGTGACCCCTGGGCTCGCCGTGGTACTCGGGCTCGCTGGTGTCGTAGCAGTGGTTGACGGTACTGTCGGAGCGCTGCGGGAGAGGGAGACTATGGCGCTTGTCTCTGCAGGGGGCCGTTTTCTCTTTGGGGTCTCGGTTGTGGCGCTTGCCTGCGGAGGAGTTGTGGATGCTGAAATTGCGCTGCTTTGCGCAGTGGTGGCAGTGACATTTGCTTACACGACCACATATCTGCTGGTACGCACCTTCCGCTCCCATGACAGCGGAGATATAGCTGAGGTGGCGCGTCGTGCTCCCTGGGTTGCGGAACTCTCGCGGGCGGGCCTTCTTGCGGCTGCCGGGGTAGTGCCAACTGCAGCGTGGTGGTCGGGCGGGGCCGTGCTATCCGCAATAATGGTAGACCGGGGATCGCGTGGGGCTGCTGCCGTTCCTGGCTTCTGGCAGTGGTTTTTCCTTGTTGCGGTTCTTGGCGCCATGGTCCTGCTGCCAGCGGCCATGGTTGCAGCGGTACTCCGGATGCGCCAGCCAGCGTTTGCTGCATTCAGGCGGCGTTTCCGCCTGGACCGGATTGTCGATGTTTCAGATACCAGACGGTTGTATCCAGTTCTGCTGTTTTTCCTGATGCTCATCGTGGGGCTGCTGCTGGTCCCATGGGGTGGTCCGCTCGCCCGCCAGCTGGCAGCACCAGCACCGCTTACGGTCGATGGCCCCCTGCCTGTTGCCTACGTGCTTGAGGTGCTTGCCGCTGTTGCTGGAGGATGGCTGGCCTGGGCTGGACGTGGTGCCAGAACCCCTGCTCCGGTGAGGACCCCAGCACCCCTGCGCTGGGTTGCGGCCATGGATTCTGGGGTTGCCACAGCGGTCTTTGCCGCAGAAAGTGCGGTTGAGGCAGTACTGGTCGACGCTATGGCAGAAGTTGCAGGTGCCGTAGCTGGCGGGCTATCAAGGCTAGAGCTGGAGCCGCATGATGATTCCAGATCATCAGGAGAGGAGCACCGAGAGAGCACCGTGCGCGTAGCGCTGGTCGGTGTTGTGGTGCTTGTGTTCGTCCTTCTGCTCTTTGGAACACTTGTTGCTGCACATACAGGGGCAGCACTGTGAGTGGCATGTACACCAGTTTGTACCAGGGTCTGCATCCGCTCCTGGCCGCTGCAGCGACGGCAGTTGCTACTCCGCCGGCTCCTGCCGTGTCTTCGCCTGCGACTACAGGCAGCGGTTCATTTCCCACTATTCTCGTGTCCACCAGTCTGCTTGCTCCTGCGGTTGCGTTTCTGCTTGTCCTCCTCTTTCCCGAGCGGAGTGCCGACTGGCAGCGCAGGATGCGGCTGGCAACATTTTTCGGCGTTGGGGTGGCAGCAATCCTTGCGCTCTATGCCGTATGGAGCCAGATAACCAATCTGTCTGCCCCTGGAACCAATTATGTTTTTGAGGAGACGTACCACTGGTGGAGTGGTGGGGTTGTACCTGTGGACTATCAGGTTGGGCTGGATGGCATTTCAATACCGGTTCTGGCCGTGCTGATGCTCATTCTTTTTGGTGTCGCACTCAGCACCTGGAAAGTAGGAGAGCGGGTAAAACTGTACTGTCTTTCCCTGCTGGCTGTTGTTTTTTGCGTAGTTGGGTTGTTGTGCTCCATAAATCTGGTGCTGCTTGTTGCATTCTGGGCTCTCTTCCTGCCATCCATAGCCGGGCTTATATGGGCAAGTCCTGGCCTGCGGCGCAGGGATGCTGAATCCGGCGGGGCCCCGTGGCGCAGTCTTGCGCTCCGCTCCATGGTGGCAGCTACGGCGTTTCCCTGCGGAATCCTGCTTCAGGTAGTGCTGACCAGATCTGGGTCAGTGGGTCCAGCCCTGAGCACGCTCCACCCGGCCATCATGATGGTTGCGTTCTGGCTCACTTTTGTTGGCGCAGCAATCATGGTGCCGCTCATCCCACTCTATCCACTGCAGTTTCCTTCGGCAAGGTCCTGGCTGGGCACCAGGATGGTTCTTCTGGCCGTTGTCCCTTCAGTTGCACTGTACCTGGTCCTTCGGGTGGATCTTGGGCTCTTTGCGACCGCAGCGGCACACATGCATCTGGTGCTTGCGCTCATTGGCTCTCTTACGGCGCTGTGGGCTGGGATCCGGGCAGTTGTGTCTTCCTCGCCCAGGGCTGCTGCGGTCTCTGCTGCGCTACTGCTTTTTGGGGCGGTTATCTTTGCGTTTGGTGTTCAAACTTCCATCGCGCTAACTGGCTCGGTATTCATGCTCTGTGGGGCTGCGCTTACGGTTGGCCTGCTCACCCTGCTGAGTGCTGCCTTTGACGAGCGTGCCGCTGCCAGGCGGGCGACAGAACTGGAGGCATTCTTTGTCCATGGACCGGTATTTGCGCGCCTGGGGTTGCTGGCGCTCCTGTCTGCGGCAGGAGTGCCATTCATGTCTACATTTCTCGGGCTTCTCCTGATCATAAGTGGGGGCCTATTTGCTGACCGGATTCTCACACTTGTACTGCTTGCCGGCTTTCTGCTGCACGTTGTGGGTTTTGCCAGGATGGGGGCGCTGCAGCTGCGCCCGGGTGGGGAGGAATCGGTCCAGGCTCCAGATGCAAGTGCCCGGGAGCTTGCGGTTGTATCTCCCATACTGATTGGCATGGTTCTGTTTGGCATCTTCCCAGGGCTCCTCACCGAGATGGTGGGGAATGGGATGGCAACCATACTTGCCAGGCTCGGAGGGTAGCCGGCAGTGAATACTTTCATTCTTGCTTCGTCTGTGCCAGTCACAGTGCTGCCCAGGGCTCTCCACCATGTAGCACCCATCTCCCTTCAGTGGGAAGCCTGGCTGCCGCTTGTGCTGCTGATGGGGATGCTGTGGCCGCTTCCCAGCCCTGCAGCTCCCGTCAAGAACATCACTGCGACTAGCAACGAGCCAATGAAAAGCAGCGTTCTTTTTCTTTTGCTATCCATAGGTAT
>JAJZMA010000111.1:6908-9672 GCA_021850405.1 bacterium | reverse complement strand
GTTGTGTCGCTTAGTGTGCGCGAGCCGGATCTCTCAGACTGTTTCCTGCAGCTTACTGGGCATAGCCTGAATGAGAAAGGAGCCCCTGCATGAAGCTGCTGACCCCCCCAGGGCAACTCTGGCAACGTGAGCTGCTGGTTGTCCTCAGGAGCCCGCGTGTTTTCGCAATAAAGCTGGCCACACCTCTCCTGCTGGGGTTGCCGCTACTGGTGGCGCACGCTCCCGCCTTCTGGGTGGCTACATTGCTCACAACACTTGTAGCCATGACTGGGGGCGTCGGTGCGGCCATGGCTCTGGTTCGCGCCCGCGCAAGCGGCTACTTTGAGCGGCTTGCCGTGGTGCCGCGCTCATCTGCCAGGATCCTGTTTGAGTGGGTGGGGGCGGCAGTACTCGTGGACGTGATCCAGTTTGTTCCGCTCTGGCTTGCGATTGTAGTTATAGGCAACGGGACGGTGGCGGAACTTTTTGCCCTGCTTCTGGCAGTGGCGGCAGCGCTCATTTTTACCAACGTTCTCGGATCACTGCTATCGCTGCTTGCGGGGGGGCCGGGCGATGTTCTCGTTACGACCGTTGTGGTCCTGGCGCCACTCCTGTATTTTGCCGGCCTTTTTACGGGTGCTCCTGCGAGCGGAATCGGGGCAGCCCTGGCGAAGGTGGATCCCTTCACCTATGCTGCTACTGGTTTTGTTAATTCCATTGCGCCCACCGGTGGGCCCACACCACTGGCGGTTGCAGTGGCTGCAGTGGCAACAGTGGCCACGGTTGGGGTCATCCTTGCTGCAGTGTCGCCCGGCATTCTGGGGCGAAGGTGAACTTTGCAGGGGTGTTGCTGATTCGTCGACTGATGCTTGCTGTCCCTGTGCTTGTATGTCTGTTGCTGGCCGGGTGTGCATCATCTGGCCCACCAAAAGTAGCACTGTCCAGCCTCCATCCTGTGCCTGCTCCGGACGGAACTGGGGGGTTGGCAGCTACTCGCCTGTACACGTCTCCGGACGGGGGAATCTACGTAAATCCAGACAGCGCCACCATCGATGGTGTTGTTTACGGAAATGGCTCTGACATTGGCAAATACGCTGACGTTCCGGCCTTTGCTGCCCTATCCCGCTACGGCAGGTACACATTCGTTGCCCTCAGGGTAAGAAACCTCGGAGCCGGTGTATCCTCTCCCGAGTTTAGCGATATGCAGATTGCCGTGGAACTGGCACCGCCGGCAGCCCAGGGAGGCCCTTACGCATCCCTTTATGCGCCAATTTTCCCGCTCGCTCTCCTCGCAAGCGTTCCAGTCCAGGGATCCTGTGGGGTGGATATAAATCCCGGGCAAACTGTGGAGGTGGTTATTGTGTATCCTCCCACTCGCCCGGCCAGCACAATTGTCTGGGGGGAATACCAGGGCTTTGTCCTTACGTTGCCAGTCAGGGACCACACCAGCGGCTGGCCCTCTTCCCTGTACGTTGGCAAGTGCCCTCCTGCGTTTCCATCTACGGGACAACCCCCTCCGACCGGGCAGCCCGTGCCGTCGGCGAGCCCGCGCGCTACGCCAACTCCTGCCCATTTGCCTGGCACTTCAGCGAGTGGCGGCAACCCGCAGGGGCGACAGGGATGACAACTGGAGATAAGGGATGGAGCATAGGGCTACCTACCGCGGGAGAGACTGTTGTGCGCTACATGCTGCGCCCTGGGGCCAGGACCGGCGCTGCCTTTTCGGAAGGGCTGGGGCAGCTGCGTGCCGGCGGGCTAGCGCCGGTTGGCAGGTTCAGATCGCTTGGAAGCGGCAAGGGAGAGCCACTCACGGCGTCACACACCCTGACAGCCGCAGGTCTCGAATTTGAGTTTGAGGTGCTTGTCGGTGGTGGTGTCAGGGAGGCGGCATTCACTGCTCCAGGCTGGACCGAGTTGCAGCAGGCTCTGGACGAGGATAGCTGGTGGAACCTCGTGGACCGGCTGGCGGCCGCTGTGGGGGCGCGGTTTGGGGCACTTGGAGACGGGGAGGCACTGGCTCCAGAGTTACCCTCAAGCGCGTCAGGATGGAACGTGCTCATGTGGCGTCACATGGGTATTCTTGTACCGCGGCTTCTCGAGCCGGATTTGCAGATGGCACAGCTGTACCGGATGCTCCCTCAGAGTCACCTACAGCTTTTCCTCCGCTAGGAGCACCGCTGAGGTTGTCGGCTCGCGCGTACCGGCCGGGCACTGCCGTCAGCGGGGGCATTGCCTGGCACGAGTGGGAGGCCATGCCCTGCTGCAGGGCGGACAACTGTGCAATGCCGTCAAATGGTAGGGTTAACGGGAAAATTCACCAGACCAGTGGAGCGGTTGGATGCAGAAGGTTGTTGTAGTGGACGATGAACCCAGGATCCTGCGCATGCTCACGTCTTTCCTCAAGGTGGAAGGATATGAGGCGATAGGATCAGCTTCCGCAGAGGCAGCCCTTCCCCCGTGTGCTGCGTAGCTGCCGGACCTTGTGATGCTGGATATCCATCTTCCCGGCCTGGACGGCATAGAGGCGTGCCGGCTCCTGCGCACCATGCCAGATACCATGTTGCTGCCGGTCATAATTTTTAGCGGCCACGTCAGCAAGGCTGAAGAGGCCGCAGCCCGTGAACTTGGGGCAAGAATCGTGCGCAAGCCTTTTAATCTGGAAAAGCTGAAGAAGATCGTGGCAGAGGAACTGGGAAAATCCCCCGCAGTATAGTTGCCTCCAGCCACACAGGGCGTGCTGGCGTCCAGGAGGTCAGCCTGCCCAAACCCATGCTACTGCTTCAGG
>JAJZMA010000111.1:0-6898 GCA_021850405.1 bacterium | reverse complement strand
GTTCGTGTGGCTCTGGCATGGTCGACCCAGGAGCCGTCGCTGCAGGGGACATGGTCTTCTGTAGCAACAGAACCAGCCCTTTCTTCATTGCGCCGCATAGACTGAGCCTAGATGACAGAGGAAACCAGATCCCGGGATTCCCATGATGGTGCCGCCGATGATGCGGCGCGTACTAATGCAAAGCTGGACTATGAGCTAAAGCAGCTGGAGCTGTCGCTATTTCGCTGGGTTCGCATCGCGGCGGTGGTCGGTACCGTCCTGATCGTCTATCTGCTGCTAACGGTAATGCGAACATTGATAGCTGCCATCTTTCCGGCCGTGCTGGACGTAATATTTGGCGCTGTAATTGCTCTTGTACTAGGGCCCTGGGTCGACAGGATGGAGCGGCGCCTCCATCTTAACCGGAGCTTCGCCATTCTGCTTGCCCTGGGCATTATCCTTCTCTGTGGCGGCGCGGTGATCTATCTGGTTTCGGCGCCGATTGTGGCTGAGGCCCACAATCTCGCACAGGAGTTGCCCCGGTTGCTTGGGCGGCTTGAGGGCGCTTTCAATTCAGTCCGGCGGCAGCTGCTCGGGCCGAAAAACAGCTTTGGCAGTATAAGTTTCTCAGGCACCCGCTTTGCTCCAGACATTGAGGGGATCCTGGTAACCGGGATTACTTCAACTGTTGCCACCATTGTTGACGTCATTGTGGTTCTGGTCATAGCGTTCTGGCTCTTGCGTGATGGTGAGGAGCTCAGGGCTGGGCTGGTGCGCATGCTGCCAGCAAGATTCCGGGCTGATGTCAACTTCTCCCTTGATGCCACAAGCACGGTGGTGGGAAGTTTCATTCGGGCGCAACTCCTGCTCGCGCTGCTGCTTGGCATCGTGGGTGGAGCCGGCTGTGCCCTGCTGGGAGTGCCATTCCCACTGGTGGTCGGGCTGGCAGTGGCCGTTTTCGAGTTGATCCCGCTGGCAGGGCCGTTTCTGGGTGGGGCTGTCGCAGTATTGCTCGCCCTGACCGTGACCCCGTTCCTTGCTGTCAAGGTGGTGATCCTGTTTCTTGCCATGCATGTGCTGGAGGGCTATTTCCTTTCCCCGCGTCTGCAGGCCCGGTTTGTCAGGATTCATCCCTTGCTGGCGTTTGTGGCCCTGATTGTAGGGATTGACCTGGATGGGTTTGTAGGAGCCCTGTTTGCGGTGCCCGTGGTCAGTTTGCTGGCGGTATTTGTGCGCGTTGCAATAGGGGACTGGAAGGAAAGTAGCCCAGGCACATTTGCCTCCAAAGGGGTCGATACTGATCTCGAGCGGCGCCGTCGAAAGCTCCTGAACGAGTTTCGGATACTCCAGCGTCGGGCTCTGCCAAAGGGTGCGAAGCGACCCCGCTAGGGCCGGTCGCTCAGGATATATTGCCCGGTATAGGTATACATAATCTACCTGTAATGCTATAATGATGGCTGCTACCAAGAGTGTGAGCATGAGGGTGTCTGATGCGTAAGTACAAGCCGATAGAGCTAAAGCTGAGTCCGGTGCCAGCTGAATTTTTGGCAGAGACTGCAGTGTGCCCTGTATGTGATCAGAACTATGGGGTGGCGATTGGGCGGATGGGCCTGCGGCTTGTCTTCCAGTGTGCCAAGTGCAAGGTGAAGTTCCATCGCCTGGCCCGGGTGGAACAGTTCGCCTAAGCGTGATCGCCCGCTCTCCTGAGCGCGCCCACTTTCTGGCGGGTCACATTCCATGCACTGTAGTATGAGAGTGTGGCTGCTCAAGATCCTCCTGGCGACTCCAGGGGCGCTGCAGGCGGGCGCAGGCAGGGCCGCATCTCCGGAAAAGGTGCTGCTGATGCTTCAATATCTGGTGAGCCATCCACGCCTGCTGGCCTGGGGGAGCCAACTCATCACCATCGCAGCGTGCAGGGCGGGGCGCTGCGGGCCGCAATCTTTGGGGTCAGTGATGGCCTGCTGACCAATGTATCCCTGATCCTTGGTGTCGCTGGCGCAAACGGCGCTGCTGGCGTTGTGCGGCTGGCAGGGATAGCGGGGTTGCTGGCGGGGGCATTTTCCATGGCTGCGGGTGAGTATGTCTCCATGTCTGCCCAGGCGGATATGCTGCGCGGGGAACTGGAAATTGAGCGCGCCGAGCTTGCCAGAAACCCAAGGGGGGAGACCCGTGAGCTGGCGCATGTGTACATGCGCAGAGGGTTGTCTGCGCGCGATTCACTGCATGTGGCAAGGCTACTGATGAAGGATCCTGAAGTAGCGCTTGAGGTGCATGCCAGGGAGGAGATGGGGGTGGATCCGGGGGATACGGGTCGTCCGCTGGCCGCTGCTGTCTCTTCCTTCGTGAGTTTTGCTGTTGGGGCCGCAATTCCCCTCATTCCATGGCTCTTTCTCAGCGGTCTGCCTGCAGTAGTCGTGGCCCTTGCTGCAGCGCTCGCGGCTGCCCTTGCAATTGGCTGGTCGGTGGGGCTGCTTACCGGTCATTCCAGGCTCGGTTCTGCACTGCGCCAGGCGGGCATTGCAGCGGTAGCAGCGCTGGTAACCTATCTGGTTGGCCGCATCATAGGAGTGAATATCGTATGAGGGGTGGCGCAGGGGCACATGCGCAGGGGCCAATGGGGGTGCAGGAGAATTGCCACTGGCTCAGGGGTTCAGGCAGCTCCTCTTCCATCTGTCCAGCGCGTTCCAAGGGAGGGGCTATGGAGATCATTGTTTATGAGTGCCTGCAGCACCTGCCTTGCTCCGGCAGGACCTGGGAGGCTGGTTGTGCAGGATGCAATCTGGCGCACGGGCTGATCGGCATCTCCTACAGCAAAGGAGATGCCACAGAGCCGCAGGAAGGGGATGTCGTTATAGCTGTCGCCCATTCCTACGGTGCGGGACGGGCTGACACCAATGGAGCGCAGGGCTGCCCTCAGTCCGGAGGCTTTCGAGACCCCAGCAGGATTGAACATTACCCAGCTTCTGTTGTTTTCCGGACGGTACCGGACTGGTCCACTGCCCAGTATGGCCTCCAGGCGCGCTGCATTCTGGCTGGTGGTGGAGATCATGCATGCCCCGATCCACAGTGGCTCAATTCCAGAGGAGGCAAGACGGCTTCGCATCTCCGTACGTACCGGAGGAGCAAGCAGAACAGCTTTCCCTGAGCTGGGAAAGTACATTGTTGCTCCATCTTCCGCCACCACTACGTCAAAGAGGCTAATCCCGCTAAAGCAGAGGGGAGAGGGACCCTTGCCGTCAAAGCAGTCCTGGGTACGGCCAGAAACCAGGATCAGCCGGCGGCCTGACGCCTTTACCTGCATGAGGCAGGCCGCTGTCTCGGTAGCTACGACACCTCCTTCTGCAATGGTCCCGTCATAGTCGGTCGCCAGGGCCGCAAACCTTTTCACAGTGTTCCCCCCTGGAGGGCAAGCGGCAGCTGCGTTGCGGACTGGCTGCTGCTGGGAGGACTGGCGTCCAGTCCAGTGCATTCCAGTATGGCGCTGAGCAACCGTGCCAGTTTTCCGTCAAAGTCAGTGCTGTTGTCAAAGGAACGGTGGAACCTGGCACCTTTCCATACCTCAAACAGCCGTGCATCCGAGGCCCGTGCTTCGGCGGGAGATTCCCACCGAGCCACATTGGTCACGTCGCTATAGAACTCTTCGGCCCCGTCAGCAGTAGTGACCAGGTGCATGACTGCGTCATAGCTGCTCCTGATATCCGGGATGGTGGTGTTTTCGGTAGCAGCCAGTGCGTCGAAACAGTTGTGGTTGTGGAAGGCAAGGGCATCCAGTTCTGCCCGGTCATACAGGATGACCACTGGCTGGGTGTTCATCCGGGCTGCCATCATCTGGGCCCGCTTCCTCATCTTGCGGATATTGAAGAAGAGCTCCTCCTGGAATGCGCAGTTGTCGGTGCCGTCCGCTCGCACAATTTCCCCTATCTCTCCGGGGGCACTGATTCCCCCGTTGATAAGCAGGGTGAAGGATTCCGGGACAGTCAGTACTGGAATATGCCGAAGCCGCAGCATATGGGCAATGGCACCAAGCGAGGTGGTCTTTCCACTACATGCTCCCCCGGTGAGGACAATTTCATATGTGGTGGCCTGCCCTGGACCTGTCTCTCCGAGGGAGGCGCCTGCCACACTGCTGGCGCTGGTGTCGGGCGATGGGTTAGGTTGCCCCGGAAGGGGCCGGGATAGGCTCGACGGGATCGTGGAGACTTTCATCATAGAGCAGTATCGCAGGATGGCTGGGACACCGAGCGGACGATGCCGCCACAACAATGGACCGGCCAGTGTGGTTGATCAGCGATCATGTCCGCTGTGAGCAGGGATGGTATTTCCGTGCTTCTGGGGTAAGGTGGCTGGATGGCCCGTCACGAGAATGCAGCACTATGAGGGCGGGCATCGTGGTGAAGCGTAGAGGTGTGGCGGAGGCTGGATACTGTTTGACGATATACCTGTTGCTGCGCGATATACGTGCCTCCAGGGCCCGTCGCCAGTCCCCTTATTGTCGGTAGAAGTCGTGTTCTTGTTGCCCAGCAACAGATGTGCATTATGCGAGACTGGCACATTGGGGGTGGCAGGCTGCATTGCACTGGTGACGGTTCGTTCAATATAATGGCAAAAAATTAGCTGATGCACTCAACACCCTCGGGACTGTGGTCGGGGACATCGGGCTGGTTGTGAATTTTTGCCGGGAGAATCCGTGTACTTGTTTTCGTCGTTTCCACTATTGAAGTGGATGAACACCGCGCGGCCGCATGCTCCCCTCGCACATTCCAGCCCCATAGCTCCAGCGCGGAGTTCTTCGCGCCATGCTGGCCTGCGGCTTGCCACAGTTTTCTTCCTACTGGTGCTTTTGATAGCTGGTACAGCCCCGTTCATGACAGGCTCAGCACTGGCAAGTGGTACTACCCTGTACGTGTCTCCATTGGGTGGGAGTGCCGGGCCCTGTTCACTAACAGCTCCCTGCGATTTGACGCGCGCACTATCCATAGCGTCATCAGGCGACACTATAGGGATCACCGGTAACGTCCAGGGAAACATAAATCTCGGTGCGTTTTCGAATCTTACGCTGGAAGGGGTCTCTGCCGGAGCGCGGTTGGGCCCCGCAAACTCTGCTTACTCGACCATCACGATTCCGTCTGGCACCGTGGCCACGATAGAGAACCTGATCGTCCTTCCCGGGGTCCCAGAATACGGTGGAGCTATATACAACAGCGGCAGAGTTAATCTGGTAGATGCCACTATCGGGCAATCGCTGAGCTCTCATTTAACCACAACGCCGGGTGCGTCCTTTGGGGGTGGCATCTATAACGCCGGCAACGCCAGCGCTGTAGTTGTGGGATCGACCATTGCGGGGATTACTGCACAGCCGTTCAGTCTTGCCATCACACCCTCGGGGCTCGAGCAGGGAGTCGGGATTCTCAATGATGGCAGTATGACGGTGCGCAACTCCACGATAGCCGACAACATCATTGGTACTGGCACGGTGTTTCAATACCCGTTGATGCAGGGAGGTGGAATATTCAACGGCGGCTCATTGACACTTCTTGATTCTACCGTCGCAGGCACAGCACTTAGCATTGTGAACGGCGCATCACCAACGGTGGTTGGGGGGGGAATTTATAACGTTGGTACCATGACCATGGTTGCCTCCACAATTGCAGGGAATCTGAGTGGGCCCGGCGCGACAGGAGCTACCATTTCTGGAGCTGGTATTTACAGTGACCCCTTAAGTTCCGGAAGCTACCCTGGAGTGGCCGCCGCCGCTAGTATTGTTGCAGGCAATGGACCCTCGGGTACACAGAATTGCGCTTCTGGTGGGGTGGTTTCAGTGCTCGACAGTCTTGGTTTCAATGTCACTAATACTCCTGCAGCGCAGTGTGGCTTGACAATGACCAACGACCAGCCCAATTCCAGCCCAGATCTGGGGAGCCTCTCCAACAATGGGGGGACCGCGTACACCATGCTTCCTGGGTCTACTGGTTCCGGAAACTACGTCATACCCGCGGACATGGCAGTCGCATCTCCGTTCAGCGGTAGCAGCTATACCCTGTGCCCAGGGTATGACGAGCGCGGCTACGTACGGCCCGCACCAGGAGAATCGCAGTGCAGCGTTGGTGCCGTCGAGCCAGGGAGTTCCCCTCCTGCACCTCCCCAGATTACATCTGCGGCTGCTACCACGTTCACTGTGGGATCTCAAGGCACGTTTACTGTGGCGGCAACAGGGGTGCCTAGCGGCCCAACACTGACGCTGTCTGACGGTGGTGCGACCCTTCCCAGTGGCGTGACGTTCCACGACAACGGCAATGGGACAGCCACTCTGGCCGGGACCCCGGCTGCTGGTACTGGGAAGGTGTATACATTTACGATTACGGCAAGTAACGGTGTATCACCGAGTGCCGTACAGACGTTCACGCTTACATGCGCACTACAGGGTGTCGTTCTCTCTGTGCAGGTGCGACCAACCGCGGCTGTTCTGGGTAGCCCGGTGACGATCACGGCAGCGGTGGCATCGAACACCGGGGGTGGCAGTACACCCACAGGGACGGTGTCGTTTGCCGATGCCCCCATTGCCGGGTGCCAGGATGTACCCCTTGTGAGGGGCACTGCGACATGCACTACATCGGGCCTGCCTCTGGGGACTGACCACATTCACGCTACCTACAGCGGCAATAGCCTGTTTGCCGCTGCCGTGGCTGCGGCGACGGTAGAGGTTGTGGCACCAGCATCAGCATCAGCATCAGTTCCTGTTCCTGCCACTGGGGTGGGGCCCACGCTGTGGCCCTCTGTGCTGTTGGGTCTGCTGCTTGCGCTGGGCGGTGTGATGGTGGTGCGTAGACGGATTCCGCGCGTTACCCGTGACCGGAGCAGGAAGCTGTAACTCCAGCGTTCCGCTGGAGCGGCACCGACATGAGCCACTGTGGCTGCGTGC
>JAJZMA010000093.1 GCA_021850405.1 bacterium | reverse complement strand
CAGACGGCACACCCTCCCTGTCGAGCAGCTCCACATGGGTGATTTCAACCTCCCGGGTTCCCCATCTGGTCTCGGACGGGAGGGAACCCAGGTCTACAGGTGCAGGTGCGGATGTGGTGGCCCCTGTTTCTGGCGCCGAGTCTTCCAGTGGCAGCCCTTGCCCCACCATTTTTTTGTAGCGTGAGACCACCTCACCAGGTGCAGCATCCATTTCGACCTTGCCATGGTGTAGCAGGATGGCACGATCACAGTGGTTTTCAATGGAGCCCAGGTCGTGGGTTACGAGGACAACCGTCTTGCCTTCCCGCTTGTACCTTGCAAACACCTCAAAGCACTTCTCCTGGAAGCTTGCATCTCCGACAGCGAGCACTTCGTCCATGAGGAGGATGCTTGCCTCGGCCTGGATGGCAACGGAGAAAGCCAGGCGCACCTGCATGCCGGATGAGAAGTTCTTGAGTTTGTCATTGGCACGGTGCCGCACCTCGGCAAAGTCTATGATGCTGTCAACGCGCTCTTTCAGCTGCGCCCGGGTGAGTCCCAGGATGGAGCCGTTGACATAGATGTTTTCCACCGCGGTCAGTTCCGGATTGAAGCCTACGCCCAGTTCCAGGAAAGGCGAGATGAGGCCGTTGGAGGTGACGCTGCCGCGGTTGGGCCGGTATATGCCGGCGAGCATCTTGAGCAGGGTGCTCTTGCCCGAGCCGTTGTGGCCGATGATTCCGACAAATGAGCCTTCTTCTATATCGAAGGATACGTCGTTGACAGCCAGGAGCTCGTTGTACCTGCTGGCGCTGCGGAGATGGGTGATGCGGTGTTTGAGGGTTGAGCTTTTATCCAGCGGTATCCTGAACCGCTTGGTGACCCCCTTTACCGATATTGCGGTACTCACACGTTTTCCGCAAAGTGGGGGGACATCTTGCTGAAGACAAATATGCCAACGACAAGGAGCAGCACTGAAAGCAGGTAGGGAACAAAGAAGAGGTGGCCAGTTATGGAGGCTGTCCATGGGACAGTTGGAGTGATCAGGGCATGGCGCATATCTTCAATGATCTGCAGTATTGGGTTGAGGGAAAGGATGGTTCCAAAGTGGTGCAGGTGCGAGATATAGGTCACTGGATACATGATGGCTGAGGCGTACATGATGATGAGGGAGATGACTTCCCAGATATGTCCCACATCGCGGTAGAAGACAAAAAGGGAGGAGAGGATAAGGGATGCTCCGATGATGATCACATACAGCTCCAGCAGGAGCGGAATTGCCCATAGGCTGCGCAGGCCAAGGTGGATGGCACCCCCTGCGGCGGCGATGATGATGATGAGGCTGGTGTTGATAAGGAAGGTCATGAGTGCGGTCATCGACGTGGCTATGATGAGGACAGAGCGTGGAAATGATGCCCTCTGGATAAGACCACCATTGGAGACAATTGCACTTACCGAGCCAGAGGTTGCTTCTGAAAAGAAGGTGTACAGCACTATGGCGAGTAGCAACTGAAGGGGAAAATCCTGGACGCCGGCTCCAATTTTCAGGAGTCGGGCAAAGACAAAGTACATGATGCCAAACATCATGAGTGGCTTGGCCAGCGACCAGACGTAGCCCAGCAGGGAGCCAGTGTACTTGAGCTTGAACTGGGTGATGGCCAGCTCCCGGATCAGCTCAAGGTATTGGGAAAAGGGCCTGCCGCCCGTGACGGAGGTCATGATCCCGGAGCGGATCCGGGAGGATCTGGAGGGGGCGGCGACTATATCCATATATGCATCAAGGTAACGGGTAACAGTTTAACAAGTTTCACCCAGCCGGTTGGCGCCCCGTAATCTTGCATCCGGCTCCCTGCCTTGGCAAGAGCATTCCCAAAGGAGAAGCCTGCTGGCCGTGATGCTCCCTTCTGATGGGGAGTCTCGCAGGGAAGGCGATGTGGATCACAGGCAGGCAGGGCATGGCAAGGGAATGCAGCAGACCGGCTGTAGCGGAGGGAGGAACAGGCAGGCAGGCAGGCAGGCAGGGGAGACTCTGGACGCCTTCTCCCGGGCAGGGAGCTGCTGGCGCGAATATGGAACCGGGAAGCCGCTGGGACCGCAGTGTCTGCCTGCCCCGGCTTACATCACCCGCCGCGCTCCTCTCCCAGCTGCTTCCAGCCCGTAAGCCTTCGCGAGTGGGAAGGATGCAGACCTGGCCAGCAAGGGGGATGTTTCCATGACACCCCGCAACCTCCTGCACTTCGGCCTCTGGGGCCGCCCAGCTGCATCAATGCCTTTGCCACCTTTCTCCCTTTGCGAGCCGATGTGCCCGCAAACGGGCCATGGCTTACGAGCCTGCGGAGCTGTCCATCCACACCTGGGGCCCTGGAGCGCCTGATAGCGCTCCTCTTCTGATAGCCATGTACTCCGCCTCCTCTCTTCCCCTGTTGCACTCCCAAGCACAAAAGCGGCTCTGCCCTATAGAATCTGTAATGGGTTGGAGGAGAGATAGATAGTTTGAGCCAGCAGTTGAGGAGGGCCGTCCGATATGCGATGCTGCCTGCAGTCAATTTTTTTGACGCCCGTTTTACCAGTCTCAGGGGCTATCTGGACGAGCGGTTCGGACGGACGGAGCGGCAGCTTGATGCGCTTGCTTCTGTTGAACGGCGGATTGCAGCGGACGCCGAAGCTACGCTGGAGCTCGCGTCTCTTAACGGGGAGATGGCTGCATGGTTGAAGGACCAGACTGCGAGGATACCTGGCGTGGCTGCCGCTGAGAGTGCCCGAAGCTATGTTGGGAAGCAACTGGATGCTGTCGATGAGGGGTTGGCAGAACTGCTTAATTACGCCAATTCACATAAGGGGTTTGCTGCCCAGGCAGGGCTCTGGTTCAATCCGCCTGTTTCGCTGAATTACGAACCTGGCCAGGTGCATGTGGGCAGCGTCAATGAAAGGATTGCTGAGGTTCCGTATGTGTTCCGGGCGCTGGATGGGATCGGTCCAGGGGGGCACATCCTGGACTTTGGGTGTGCCGAGAGTACTGTAAGCCTGTCGCTGGCTGCGCTTGGGTATAAGGTGACAGCCCTGGATTTGCACCCATATCCACTGGCCCATCCAGGCATCACCATGGTCGCGCAGCCAGCGGAGAGCTGGGACGGGCCGGAAGAGAAGTTTGACGCCATAGTCTGTCTGTCTACCCTGGAGCACGCTGGTCTGGGGTGGTACGGAGAGAACGAGTCGGCGCAGGACCTGGACCGGGTAATACTTGAGCGCATGCTCTCATGGCTGGCACCCTCTGGCAGGCTGATCTTCACCGCTCCGTTTGGCATCTGGTCCGTGAGCGACTTTGAACGCAGATATGATGACGAGCATCTGGAGGTGCTGTTTTCCGGATGGAAGGTGTTGGACCGGCAGGTGGCCTTGCAGCGCTCAGACAAGCTGTGGGAGCTGGTGCCGGGGTTCCAGTCTTCAGCGGCCTCGCCCTCAGACAATGCGGTGATCATGTTGCAGGCGACGCCTGCCAGCATCTGAGGCAACCATGGTGGGCCCGTCTCTCCTGCTGGACCTGCAGGCGACCCAGAGTGTCGCTCATGCCGAGCGGGGCATTGCCCGTTATGTGACTGAGCATGCGCTTGCCCTCATGGACAGGGCCACAGTGGAGCGTCTTTACCTGAATCCACTGTTGCCATTCCCCCGCAGCCTTCCCCAGCGGCTACTGGCTTCCCCTGCACTGCGGTGGAATACGGCCAGCGACCTGCACCAGCTGCTCTGGAATGCGGACCCTGGCACCAGCTTTGTCTATCATGTGATGTCTCCTTTTGAGCTGTATCCACCCCGGGCATCTGTTGTGCCTCCGCACGTACTGGATGCAAAGCTGCCGCTGGTGGTTACTGCCTATGACCTTATTCCGCTGGTATTCCAGGATCGGTACCTGGCTGCCCCCGAGGCGCTTAGGGAGTATATGGTGCGGATGAAGCTGCTCAGCCGGGCGGATCTGGTACTTGCAATATCTGAGTGCACAAGAAGGGATGTGGTGGCGTTTGCTGGCCTGTCAGAGGGGCAGGTGGTATCGATAGGGGGAGGCACGTCAAGCCGGTTCCGCCTGCCGTCTGGAGGACGGCGACCGCTTGCAGCTGTAAAGTCGGCCCTTCCTTCAGTAAAGGGTCCTTACATTCTGTCGGTGGCCGGGGCAGATGACCGAAAGAACGTGGAGGGTTTGCTTGCAGCATATGCGGAGCTCCCGGCTCTGCTCAGGAAGGAATATCAACTGGTGATTGGGTGTCACCTTCCAAAGGCATACGAGGAACGCTGGCGGGCGACAGCCCAGTCATACGGGATTGCCGGGTCTGAGCTGTTGCTTACAGGTTATGTGCCAGACGACCTGTTGCTCTCCCTCTACCAGGCAGCCAGCCTTTTTGTTTTTCCGTCGCTCTATGAGGGCTACGGATTACCAGTAGCAGAGGCGATCGCATGTGGCTGTCCGGCGATAACCTCGGCTACCTCGTCGCTTCCGGAGATTCTGGATTATCCTGATTCCACCTTTGATCCAGCAGATCCTGGCTCTATCGCGCGTCGCATGGAGATGGCGTTAAGTGACCCTGCGTTCCGGGCAAGACTTGAGGAGGTGGGCAGGCTGCGTCGCCATATTCACACCTGGGACAGGGTGGCATCCAGGACAATTTCTGCAGTGGAGGCGATGGTGAAGAAAAAGGCTACCCACGCGGCAGAACATCCCGCTAGTTCCGCTGGGCAGGGGTCAGCCCCCGCAACAGCGGTAGTTGGCAATCGGGGTGAGCTGCGTGTTGCGCTGGTATCGCCCCTGCCGCCGACCAGGTCCGGACTGGCTGATTACAGCGGGACTCTGCTGGGCCACATGCCGCGTGGAATGGCGCTCGATCTGTTTGTTCCTTCGGGTTCATCCCTGGGGCGGGCGCAGTGGGTCGCTGGTTTTTCGGTCTGGCCGGTTTCCTGTCTGGGCAGGGTCATCAGTCCAGCCTCATATGACGCGCTTATTTACGTGATAGGTAACAGTGAGCACCATCATGAGACGTATGAGATGGCGCTGGCCTATCCGGGTGTCATCTGGTTCCACGATGTGCGGCTTGGGGGGCTTTACTACACATATGGGCTAACCCATGCGGATAAACCTACGCATTTTTCCCGGGAGTCAGTCTCCCCGCGGGATGATCTGGGGCTTCGCAAGAACTGGCCGGGGGAAGGCGGTTTGCCCTGGGAGCGGCGATCTCTGGTGAGAGGGGAGCGTGGTGGAGTGGCGGGTATGCAGCAGCTGGTCGGGGAAAAACTGCTAAGTCAATATGGCTGGCGGTTGCCAGAGGGGGTGCTTGATGCATTTGGAGTGGATACCCACTCGCGCTACTCCCTGGGGCTCACCGGAGAGCTGGTGCGCAGTGCACGCGGAGTGCTGGTCAACTCACCATTCGCAGCACAGCTGCTGCGAATGGACCAGGGGCCAGATGCGCTGATGCCACCGCTTGCTGTGCTGCCGTTCGCAGTGCCGGTCAAGGGCAGGGCGGCCCGACCTGACACCCCGGTTATTGCCTCTTTTGGGATTGTGGCACCCGTCAAGGCTCCGGAGCTTTTGCTGGAGGCGTTCTCGCTCCTGCAAAAAGACCGTCCCGGGGCGCGACTCGTTCTGGTGGGAGAGGTGCTGGGAGAGGGTTACCAGCAGGAACTGCTCGCTCTGGCAGAAAGCTATGGAGTTGGAGGCAGTGTTGAGATTACCGGGTATGTGAGTGATGAGGAATACTCGTACTGGCTGGAGCATTCTACCTGTGCAGTGCAGTGGCGGCTGCGCACCAACGGAGAAAGTTCAGCTGCACTGGCAGATGCATTTGGCGCCGGGTTGCCTGTTGTGACCAATGTGTCGCCGCTCTCCACTGGGTGTGGGGAGGGCTCTGCAGTATTTCTCCCAGAGCATGCTGGCCCCAGAGAGATCGCGCATGCCTGCATTTCGCTCATAGACCATAAGGAACGCTGGAATGAGGCATCTGCCAGGGGAAGGGATGCAGCCGGGGCGCATACTCCGCAGGCCACCACAAGGGCACTGATGGCGGCCATCAGTGAGATTGCGGCACGGTAGCTCCAGGGAGACCGGTGGCCACCAGATTCGTCAGACGTGTTGGCAGTTCGCCGTGGATGGCCCCTCCTGGCAGTCGATCCTGCCTGGGCGGGATCTTCACTCGGCTCACCTGCCAAAAAAGCTGGGCCCACCTCTGCAGGGGACAGGTTCAGGGGAGGAGAAAGGGAGTACTGAAGATCTCCGGCCCGGTTGGTTCTGTGCCCGAGCAGCTGTCACGGTCAGGGAGCTTCCCGCTTGCGGGGCGGACCGTGCGATACAATCGGGCGATGTCATCTGGGTACGGAGACACAAACCATGCCACCAGTGAGACAGTGCCGCAGCAAGGCGGTGGTTCTTCTCCAGCTCTTATTCCTGTTTTCTGGGTAGCATGTCTTGCCGCAGCGCTGTTGCTGGTCAGCTATATCCAGCGGTACGGGGTTAACGCCCTCTATTTTGATGAGTGGAACTTTATAACACTCGTGGCGCACTCTTTCGCCGGAACACTGACCCTGGGTCAGCTCTGGGCACAGCATCACGAAAACAGGATGTTTGTCTCCAATGTCATTGCCCTGGCGGTAATACGGCTGACCCACTGGAATGACCTGCCCCTCATGTATCTTGGGGCTGCTTTTCTGGTCGCTACGCTTGTGGTTGTATGCCTGATGTTCCGCGACATGATAGGAAAGCACCCTTTGTGGATGGTGCCGGTGCCATTTATTGTCCTAACCCTGGCGCAGTATCAGAACATCCTGTGGGCCTTCCAGTATGAGTGGTTTCTCATGCTCTTTTGCATCTTTCTTGCCGTCTATCTGCTTGGGCGGGGGGAGAGGCTATCCTGGAAGATGCTTGCTGCAGCAGCAGTGCTCGGTGGGCTTTCAAGTTATTCCTCACTCCAGGGCCTCATTGTCTGGGCGGCCGGCTTTCTGATCCTTTTGCTCCCATCCCGTTCCTGGAGGCAGCGGGGAACCTGGCTGATTCTGGGCGTGGTGGCAACCGGCCTGTATTTCCTGGGATACAACTTTCACAATACCGGTGGCCCCCCTCTCTCACTGTTTCCGCACCGCTTGCCTACCGCCGCCAAGGGGGCTGCTGTGGCTGCAGGAAGTATTTTCCCCAACTTGCGGATTCTTGTTGGTACGACTGGCTACATGACACTCGTGGAGGCGGCTGGGGTGGTCCTCTGGCTGGCAGGAATTGCTGTTGTCGTTGCCTGGTTTCGCAGCGGTCGCCCCCGGGGTCCACTTGCATATGCCAGCGCCCTTGTTGCGACTACCTTTTGCTTCGACATCCTGCTCATGCCTGGAAGGCTGAGCCTTGCGTCCGGACTTGGCACTGTCTCCCGGTACACCTCTTTCAACTGGCCGCTGCTGGTGGGGATCTATGTGTCTATTCTGCTATGGGCAGGGAGTGGAAAAAAGCAGGAGGCAGCCTATACGCTGCGTGGGGCACTTCTGCTTGCCGTCCTGGTCCAGATCTTTGTGAGTGCCCGTGTGGGTGTTGCGGCAGGGCAGTCACTGGAGGCGTTCCGGATTGAGGCTGCCCACGTGACGCTGCATTACAGGACCGAGCCCACCTCCAGGCTGGCTGAATATCTGTATCCACCCTCGGGCAGTTATGCGCGCAGACAGGCCCAGTATCTGCAGCAGTATCACCTGAACGTTTTCTCGGGCTAGCCTCGATTTTTCAGCAACTGGGGTTGCCGGGTGATTTTTTCATTGAATGAGACCTGTGGGCGGAAAAGATGGTATCGCCGGACCCTCTTTGCGGCGTGGAAGCCGGCAAGTTGAAGATTTCGGCCACTGTCCTCAGTGGATCAGGGCTCTCGGGCATATTACTGATTCACCTTACGCTACTGTCCACACTGAAAGGCATCGAAGAGACGGTCTTGCTCTACCCTTCGACCGGAGGCCGACCTCGCGCGAGGCGCATGTTGACCGAGATGGATACAGCCCAGACTCGCCTCTTTGATCTCTTCAAACTGGACGCCTATGCCCCCCACGAACAGCCCACTTAGGTAATACACCCCCCACCAGACAAATCCCTTATACAGTAAGGGTTATCTTTACGACTTTTTACTTAGCTAGGAAAGTCCCGCTAGTGCCGAGTATGTACGGTCGCGATCCATCTTTCTGGCGACCAGGGTTTTGGCCTCCTTTTTCGCATGAACCTGCCTTTGATGCTCACGCGAAATATTACGCATCCTGTTATAGAGACTACCCACGGGGGAATGCTCTCTTCCATAAACGTGCTCAAGCGCATTGTTTTGGCTATCCCGCAGGATGGCCTCATATTGTTCCTCTGGAAAGTGGGCAACATCGTAGACATGGTCCACAAACTTGAGGCTACCGGTAGTAAGGGGTATTGTGACGCTATATATCGTTCCACTGAAAGGTCTTCGCAATTCCTCGAAGGAGGCCTTCTTGACCAGTGTTAATAGGTCTCCATTTTCCATGGCCAGCATTCTATCGACAGCCTGCTCAAGTGGCTTTCCCATATTCAATGTCCGATTCTCCTGAATCCCTACGTAGGTGTAATACGACTGATATTTCGAGCATAGAGCCTGCCGCCGTACACAGAACGGACAATGCCAGCAGGCTTGTGGTTGACCAGCTGGGAAGGGACGAGATTCATCCAGACGGCCTGGCACGAGATCCTCATTGCCTGGTGCCCCTATGGGTGGCTGGTGTCGGCTGAGCCAGGCTCCAGAATGTCAATGCGCCTGAAAACTGCCGCGCCCTGTTGTGCCAGGGGGCGTGTGCCCCATGTACATGTGGTTCTAAGATATACATGGCGGTCCTGGATATATGTGTGTGTGTGGCGCAGATGGATGCAGCCTGTGGTTCTGGCGCAACACCATGGTGGCACTCATCATGGACCAGTCAGGAGAGATGGCCCTTGTGGGGCCGATACATCCAGAGTCCCCTCCACCTGCTGCCCAGTTTTGTTTCCTTCCGACATGCAGCGCATTACACTCCATTTGACTCCATAAACTGCTGCCGTGGCTGCGCTGGGTGTTTTGTATATACTGCGTGACACGGTTTTCTCGCTGGTCCCGCTGGGTGTGTACCTTTTCTTGTACTCGCAGCGGGGTAACTGCTTCACTCTGGAGAATGGCTATGGTCAGGACAACACGGTTGTGTCCGGTTTGGGCATGTGCAGTCGCAATGGGTACCACACTTGTGGGTGGATTGTTCGCCCTGGGATTGCTGGCCGCTCCAGCGCTCGCGGCAGGCACAACCTGTTCTGCGTCGGGCACTACTTATGGTGGCACGGTGACAACAACATTCAGTTTCACTGGCGCAGAGCAGTGCCTTCTGGTTCCTGAAGGGGTCACACAGGTAACTGTCACTGCCATTGGTGGCGCAGGGGGGACAGAGGGAGGCGTCACCGTCACGGCAGCAGCAGCTGCGGACGTGGTTGCCACCATTCCAGTAGTGGCACAGGAGACTCTTTACGTGGAGGTGGGGGGCAATGGCAACCCCAGCGTCGGAGCTACTGGCGGAGCTGCCCAGTTTGGTGGCGGCGCGGGTGGTGGCAGTAGCACCGGTGGGTATGCCGGGGGCGGAGGCGGCGGTGCGAGCACTGTGCAGACGTGCTCCATCACAAGTGCGGGGTGTGTAGGGGAATTTGGCACTGGTACAGATCCAAGGTTGGTCGTCGCTGCTGGCGGCGGCGGAGTCGGTGGGGACGCGGCTGGAGGAGACCGATCGCCTGGTGGCGCGAATTGAAGATGCCGTGGAGGCAAACCTGCCGGAGCGCTATCGGCGCACCATGCTATCCGGCATCGGCCTGCCGTCGACTGGGG
>JAJZMA010000264.1 GCA_021850405.1 bacterium | reverse complement strand
CACCACCGAGCAGTTGCCAACCCTCGTATCCGCTAAACTGGACCAGTTCACCGTTGGGACCGCTCCAGCTCATGGGCCATAGCACGTGTCATGGCAGGGCCAGGGAGCAGCCCAGGCAGCAACGGAATGTCGGCCAGGGGAACACGAAGGGAGTCCAGGAGCTGCTTTTGCTGTACATCAGCCTCCTCGGCAAGAGCCGCCACGAACTGGGCGCCTGAGAGCACCGCCTCTGCTATCTGCATTCGCCTGTCCTTGTCCCAGTCCTCCGGATGCCCTCCTGCGGTTCGGTGGTGGCCCTTCCCTCCCCTGCCTGTTGCTGGACCTGGTCCCGCTCCCGGGGCTGGCGCCGGATTGCCGCCCATCAGGAGATCCCCCGGAGACAGCTGCTCCAGCGCCAGAACTGTTGCGCGACTATGGACCATCCGGTTGAGCACAACGCAGCCTACCGCAATACCTGCCTCGAGGTGTGCATGCCGGATGAGATCAATTGCCTCTACAACCGCCATCTCCTCAGGTGTTGCCGTAACTACCATGGCTGTCTTTTTATGGTCCGAAACAATGGCATCTATCCATCCCACCTGGGACTGCATCACCCCTCCCCGCACCACCCCCAGCATCGAGCGGGCCGCTGCTATCTGGGGGAGAGCATGACCGGATGCGGCAGAATCAACAATGATCTGGTCCCATACTGGGCTGCCATCCTTCCGGCATCGCCTCTCCTCGTAGGCAATCTTGCCAATGACAAGCATGTCACTGGCACCAGGGACGCTGGTGGCTACAAAATCCAGCACCCGGGCGAGTGGCCCAATCCTGGCCAGGCGTGGAATGTGATAGTAGACAGACAAATACTCCTGCAGGGAAGCCTCGCGGTGCAGCTCGACTACGTAGATATGAGGGGCTACCAGTAGTGGTGAAAAACCGCCTGGCTGGTGTCCAAGTGCACGAGCGACGTCCCCTTTTGTGTCCACATCGATGATAAGGACATGGCGCCTGCGCTGCGACGCCAGCAGGGCAAGGGCAGCCGCTACGCTTGACTTTCCAGTCCCCCCCTTGCCAACCACAAAGAGCAGACGCCGGGAAAGGATGCTATCCACCAGAGCCTGCGTCAACTGGACCCTCCCCTACTGAATGGCGGCGAGCACCTCTGCAGCATGTCCCTGTGGCTTTACTTTCCGCCAGACCCCAGCCACCCTGCCGTGATCTATGAAGAAGGTTGACCGCTGTACTCCCTCATACGAGTTGCCACCTATACTGCTGGTCCCCCAGGCCCCAAGCGCACTGGCGAGCTTGTGGTCCTGGTCAGTTGCAAGTGGTACTGACAGACCACATTTGTCATGGAACCGTCTGTGACTCTCTTCATCATCTGGGGATACCCCAAACACCTCAACATCCTTTGTGGCAAACGCATCCAGGAGTTCAGAAAACTCCCTGGCCTCGATCGTGCAGCCGGGAGTGTCGTCCCTGGGATAGAAGTAGAGCAAAATACGCCTGTCTGCCAGGGACTGGCTCTCCAGCGACCCACCCCCGAGCAGGGGCAGGGAGAATTCCGGCAATACCACCTCTTCCTGCAACTTTACCCCATCCATGGCTTTACCTCCTTGCCGCCCGAACTGGCCGGATCGGCACCCTTACGGCTTCTTTTCTGGTTTCTGCTTCCCTGCGCTCTCCAATGCTGGACCAGCTGCAGCTCCAGTTTAGCGCCACTGTACAGCGCCGGGGCTCCAGCTCCTGAGAGCATCTGCCAGAAAGCCCCTGCAGACCAGCCGGAGGGATTCAGTACCTGACCACCGCTTACAACTCGCCCCCGGGGCATCTCCAGTCCTCTCAGCTCAACTGCTTGCGGATCTTCTGTATGGTTCGGCCAACACCCTCGGCATCCACTGCATCAGGCTCCATCTCGAGATACCACACAAGGTCGGAGAGTGCATCCTTTCGCTGCCCAAGCTGCCAGTAGATAATCCCCCGGTCCCGCAGCTCCACTGCACTGTCTGGTGCAAGATTGACACAGCGTTCCGCACAACGGAGAGCCATGTCCCACTCGGCCATGCTGGCATAGCACCCACGCAGGCGCCGGGAAATCTGGAGCAGGATTCCCGAGAGACTGGCTGCGCCCAGCCACACCGGGTCCAGTGCAAAAAGCTCCTTCCCGAGCACCCTCTCCACAAGGCTGCGCGCACCCTCCACATCGAGTACCTCTCCCCCGCCGAAAGCATCTACCAGGCGTCCTGCAATGCGCACCACAAAATGACCAGGCAGAGCCACTCCCTCAACCGGTATTCCTGCCCTGCGACAGACTGCCATCCAGACCACCCCACAGGATACCGGGGTTCCAGCTCCCCGCTCAAGCACTGAATGGAGATAGTGTGCGCTCGGATTGGCTCCGCCACAGCCACGCAGGTGCAGCTCATCCCGCAGCAGCCGTGCACACTCAGGAATAACTTCCTCGCCACTCCTGCCTGCAGTGCTTGCCATAAGGTGAGCTGCGAGCTGATCAAGCCGCTCCATCCAGAACGGGACATCCACAGTCTCATCGTCATCTGCTGCAAGCCACAGTGCAGCCTCACCTACATCTCCCCGCGGATCCTGCGCACACTCGAGCATTCTTACAGCCGCATTCACAATGCCTGCTCCCACATACCTGGCTCCACCTGCTCCCTGCATCCGCCTGCCAGAAACCGAAAGAGCCACCGCCCCGTTAGCTCACCAGGCACTTGCCAGAAACGACCTCGGGCACAGGCAGCCCGAAGGCAAGCGCGACACCAGCCGCATAGCCCTCGGCTGGCTGCTGCTGCACGCTGGAGGATGAGTTGTAAAATGGACACTGTGATCATTGATGATATCCAAAGTCCCAGGGATCTATCGGGACTCTCCTATAAGCAGCTGGAACGACTGGCGTCTGAAATACGCTCGCTGCTTATAGAAACAGTGTCGCAGACCGGCGGTCACCTGGGGTCAAACCTGGGGATGGTCGAGATTACCATAGCACTCCACAGGGTTTTTTCTTCCCCCACCGACAGCCTTATCTTTGACACTGGGCACCAGGCATATACACACAAACTGCTCACCGGACGCCAGAAAGAGTTCCACACGTTGCGGCAAATGGGTGGTTTGAGCGGCTATCCATCGCGCGCCGAGTCAGAGCACGACCTGGTGGAGAACTCTCACGCTTCTACTGGCCTCTCGTATGCGATGGGAATGGCCACGGCAAGAAAACTGGCTGGGCAGCCCGGACACACGGTCTGTGTAGTGGGAGACGGCTCCCTTACCGGCGGCATGGCATTTGAAAGTCTCAACAACATTGGTGCTGCCCGTCCGAATCTGGTGATAGTGCTAAACGACAATGGGCGCTCCTATGCACCCACAGTTGGCGGAATTGCAAGAAATCTGGGCCAGCTGCGGCTCTCTCCGGCCTATGCCGCTGCCAAGGAAGCTGCCAGCACCAGCCTTCGCAACATACCACTGGTAGGCAGTCAGGCCTACGGAACTGCCAGGCGGGTAAAGGAATCCCTAAAACAGCTGGTGTCGCCTACCTCCATTTTTGAAACACTGGGGCTGAAATATGGCGGACCGATTGACGGCCACGATATCGCATCCCTGGAGCGGGCACTTCGCGATGCAGCCCGTATTGGGGGGCCGGTGGTAGTCCACGTGGTTACCGACAAGGGTCACGGGTATGGGCCAGCAATCGAGGATGAGATCGACAAATTTCATGGCGTAGGAGCATTTGACCGCGAGAGCGGTCGCTCTGTTCCCAAGCCAGCCTCATGGACGGACCTTTTTGGCACCATGCTGGAGGATCTGGCAGAGCATGACAGCCGCATCGTTGCGATAACTGCAGCAATGGCATCATCCACAGGGCTGCTCGGTTTTGCAAAACGTTTTCCAGACCGCTTTTTTGATGTCGGAATCGCAGAGCAACACGCAGTAACATTCGCGACTGCCCTGGCAATGCGTGGCTTGCGCCCTGTGGTCTGCATCTACTCAACCTTTCTTCAGCGGGCATTTGACCAGGTCGTATGCGATGCAGCACTCCACCGTGCACCGGTACTGTTTGTCATCGACCGGGCAGGGGTTACTGGAGAAGACGGTGCCTCTCACCATGGCATGCTGGACCTGGCTTATCTACGATGTGTCCCTGGCATGACGGTGGCAGCCCCATCCAGCCCCTCTGAAATGGAGCAGATGCTAAAAGCTGGCCTTTCAGCAGATGGCCCGTTTGCCATTCGTTTTCCCCGCGGCACTCCAGCCACTACAGACAGTGAGGACACCCATGGCACTCCTTCACAGCGCTCAAAGCCTTTTGCGGTACCGAGCTGCAGACTGGTACGGGAAGGAGATGGTCCATGCATCCTGGCGCTCGGCAAGATGGTGCTCGTGGCAGAGGAGGCATCCTCCCTGCTGGAAGAGCACGGCATCCATCCAGCAGTGGTTGATGCCCGCTTTGCCAAACCGCTTGCTCCCGAGTTGCTCAGACTGGCCAGCAGGGGAGACCTTACCGTTACGATCGAAGATGGCACGCTATCGGGCGGTTTTGGAAGCGCTGTAGCCGAAGCCCTGGCTGCACAGCCAGGCAGGCCACACCTCCTCCGGCTGGGCCTGCCCGACCAGTTTCTCCGCCATGGCCGGCAGGATCTGGTGCTCGAACAGTTGCAGCTGACGCCTGCCGGGGTCAGGGATGCAGTGCTGGCGGCACTTAGAGTGGCGGCAGGGGCGCCAGCCCCGGCCTGAAATCCAGCCCCTCCCCAGGACCCTCTATCATTGGTTCTGCGCCTAAGGACAGGGGACCGTCAGTTACGGAGAAGGAGACAGCTTGGGGGCTATGGCAGGCATGCCAGGGATGGGCCTGGCACAGGCGACCGGAAGCGGCCCACTCACCCTCACGGGCAGGGTCTTTAGCTACTGGAACTGGGGCGACCCCTTCATGCTGATCCCCATCCTGTTGCTGATAGTGGCCTCCGCCTGGCTGACAGTACAGGAATGGAGATGCAGGGGAGCCAGGAGAAAGCACGTATTATGGCTCCTTCTGGCTGGGTGTGCGACCCTCTTTGCCGCGGGCATCTCTCCCCTTGGCGCGGCATCACCCATGTACTCATTCACATTCCACATGATCCAGCACATCTGCTTTGCCATGATTGCGCCCTTGTTCCTCCTTGCAGCACTCCGCTCATCGGCAGTTGCAGGGCACTGGCTTGACTACTCTCCTGTTGGCAAGGCAAACGCTTTCCTGTGCCGCCTGTGGCTGTCTGTACCTGTCTGGAGCATTCTCTATTTCGGATGGCACCTGCCACCCCTGTATGACTTTGGGATGTCATCTGCATTCCTGCACGCACTCATGCAGTTTTCTTTCCTGGTTGCAGGGAGCTGGCTCCTGTGGGGAGTAATTCTTCCACTGGACCGTGAATCGTACTCCACGGGTCATGCGTTCTCCAGCATCGGATATCTCACTCTTTCCTGCATCTCGCCCACCCTTCTGGGCACCATGCTCGCGCTTGCCCCGCCCCTCTACGAAATCTACCGGGAGATGCCGGCAATCCTTGGATTTACGCCACTGTCGGATCAGCGGCTTGGCGGAGTAATCATGATAGGGTTCGAAAACTTCTTCACATTCGCCATCTGTACGTATTTCTTCCTCATTCTCGTGCGCGACTCTGCGGGACAGTCCAACCAGGAGGCCCCTGCAGACAGCCTCGATACCGCACCAAAGCTCGTTGCGCAGGCAGGCGCGAGCAGCGCAGAACCTGCCGCCGCCACCGTCACCAGCGGCCGCACCGCCACTCAGTGCGAGGCCCCCAGTATGACCGGAGCCACCACTGCCACCATCGCTGGAGCCGATTTTTAACTTTCCCTAAACCAGGTTTACTGGAGCTGGCAAAAACTATGGCACCAAATTCGCAAAAAAAACCGCGGCAACATTCACACAAAGCGCTTTCTTGCCGCCATTTGAACAAAGTCAGCTTACACCCGAAAGCCAGCAGGCGTTACCGGATCTGGTCAGTCCGCCTCAGGTGAGGCTGGTGCAGGATCAGGCTGCTGCGGCTTTACACTTTCAAGCTCCTGGCGCACGCCCTCCCGGTCAGCAAACCAGTTGCGATTAATATCGGTGTATACAGCCAGCTCAGCGGGCACATCTGCATCAGCATAGATTGCATCAACAGGACAAGGGTCTACACAGGCACCACAGTCGATGCACTCTTCCGGATCGATATAAACCATCCGGTCCTCATCTGCAGTAATTATGCAATCTACAGGACATACCTCAATGCAGGACTGATCCTTGATGTCTATGCAGGCTTCAGTCACCACGTACGTCATTTCAATATTTCTCCCCGGGCTGCGTGAATGCACAAGTCCAACAAAATTCTATCAAAGCTGCTCCCCTTGCGCCCAGCGCACGCCACTAGGCACTGGCACTTGCCCTGGCCTGGACTGCGGGAATCTCCCGGGTACGGCAAATAGACTCGTAAACCCGGGCACTCGGGCGCAGCCTGCGTTCCATTGTCGACCGGTCCACCTCCATGAGCCCGAACTTGCGGCTATACCCCTCTGCCCACTCAAAGTTATCCATGGATGACCAGTGCATATACCCTAGCACCGGAACCCCGCCCTCCATTGCCCGGGCTACTGCGCGGAGATGCTGCACGATGAAATCTGGCCGCAAGTGATCATCGCTGTCGGCCACCCCATTCTCTGTGATCATGATTTCGAGCCCGAACAGATCCCAGAGATCCACCAGAATGTCGGTCAGGTCAAACGGCAGGATTGCCCAGCCATAGTCAGAAACAGGTGTGTCTGGATTCAGAACCGTGCGTACCCCCAGCATGTCCCGTCGCCTTGGATCAAATACGACCCGCTCATTCGTGTACCAGTTCAGCCCCAGGTAATCCATGCTTCCGGCGAGGCCCACCATCCGCTCGCCATGGCCGACCGGAGGCAATACCCGCCCAGTCTGTATGCTACGCAGGAACCAGCGGTTCAATACGTAGTCAGGGGTCGCTGCAGCCACATGGTCCAGCACTGAGGACGTGGCTGGGAGGAGCCGCCTCTCGTGGTGTGCAATTGAGATCTTTGCAGAGTGCCCTGTTTCTTCTGCTACGGCGTGGATCGCGGCTGCTCCAGCGGCGTGCATGGCAAGTGCACCCTTTAGTGCACGTCGGGCTGCCATCATGGACTGGGCCCCTGGTGGCCAGTAGCCACCCAGATAGCCCAGAAGCACCAGGATCACCGGTTCATTGACAGTAACCCAGTACTCGACCTGATCCCCAAAGAAAGCGGTACACAGCGACGCAAAACGTGCAAAAAACCAGGGCAGGGAAGTTGCTTCAAGCCCGCCCAGATCTGCCAGCCACTGTGGGAAGGTGAAGTGGTGCAATGTCACAATGGGGGTCATCCCAAGCTCGTGACATTTGCGTGCAACGTCCCGATAATGTCTTAGTGCATCATGGTCGAACCTGCCCTCGACAGGCTCTATCCGCGACCACTCCACCGAGTAGCGGTACGCATTCTGACCCAACTCATGCAGCAGTTCAAGATCCTGCTCATACCGGCTGTAATGGTCGCACGCGACGCCTGAGACAGAGCCATCCCTGATATGACCAGGAAGCCCCTCCCACCGGGTCCAGTCATTGCTTGTCCCTCCCTCCACCTGGTGCGCCGCCGTAGCGCAGCCAAAGAGAAACGAAGGAGGAAAACGAAAATCGGCGCTAGCGCTCATGCCCTCATCCTAATGGTTTGCCGACCACCAAACAACCTCTAGCCAAGTCCCTGCCCCACCCCCGCCAACTCCGTGTAGAGCAACCCTGGGTTCCTGACCACAAGCTCCAGCGGGCGCAACCCTCCCAGACGGGTGTTAGGCATGATCCACCAACCAGCAACAGCATCCCTGGGAATGGACTGGCTTGCGAGATACGCCATCCTTGTAAAAGCGGTAAGCCGTCCGGAAAGACCCGGCGAGAGGCTGGATACCTCTCCATCCCAAAGCTCAAGCGCCCTTGGATGAATCCCCAGTACGAGAGAGATCTGCCTGTCATCCAGTCCGGAATCCTCCCGGGCTCTGGAAACAATGTCTGCAACGCGCTCCACGGCAGTCACCTCCTGTGTCATGGCCAGGCAACTCCAGTCTATGCCTGTTGAACGCTGGCGGCGCCAAACCGTTTCGAATGGCGGCCACCTGTGACAGGAACAACCCGGGCGACCAGAGGCGCTGGTCAGGCACAGCCCGGACGAGCACTCCCATCGCCGTTTGAATCCACCCTGCCTTGCGGCCCAAAAATCCTCCTGGGCCCACAGGAATAGGTCTCCGGCCCCATAATGCTAGGCAAGGAGGATCGCGATGCCCACCATACAAAAGACTGTCTTCTTCCCACCTCTGGGGAAAACGATAGCGGCGCGCCTGATCTCGCCCGACATCATTCTTGCCAGTTTTCCCTCAACCCGCACCAGTAGTGTCCACCCGGACAGCCATATGATCCGGACTCGTCTGGTAGTCGGCAAGCGAACCTACACCTACCATGGACCAGTAACTGTAAATGCAACCTCGGGGAGCCGCACGGTGCTGAGTGCCAAGGTGTCAGAGCTGCATGGACGCAGCGACCTCTCTGTCAGGCTGGTTGTGGCAGTCGAGCCGCACCCCCCCCGGGGTACCGAGGTAATTGACGCGAACCTGACGTTCCATGTCACTGGCTCCATTACAGCAATCCGCGACGATATCGTAGAACACATGGCTGCACGGATCCTCTCAAAGTTCTGTAGCAACCTTGAGAAAAATGCCATGCGCCAACTAGAGGAAAGTGGCCTGGCACCTCCCCCTCCGGCCCCCATGTATTCCGTTCCACATGAGAGCCTCAAGGAAGCCCTGGCCCCACACCGCACCAATGCACGTACCCCCGGACCCCCGACCGCTCTCAGCGACTCCGGAGAGAATCTCACCAGGAAATCCGGACTACAGGAATTGACCGCTGCGGCAGCCGCTGGAAAGAGCACAAAAAGGGTAAGTGGGCGGGTAAAAAAGATAGACCATCCCATTCTGGCCAGAACAGCGCAGCGGCATGCCACACCGCAACAACCCTTGCGCCAGCTGCTACTGCTTACAACCGTTATCGGCCTGGGAACTGTCGCTGGTCTACTACTGCTGCCACGCGCTGGCAGCCCGAAACAGAATTAGTCTAATCTTCGACGCGACCTGCCCAGGGCGGATGCAACTGTGCGGCAACAACAAAAAACTGCCCGGCTCACGAACACTTCACGAACACTTAAGGATGCCGGAAAAGGTGCAGCTGGCCCGCGGCACCTTCTGTTCCCGCAGCTTTTCCGGCTGAGCCATTGCCGGCTCCATCGAGCAGTCCCTTTATCAGCTCTACAATCTGCTCGACCCGGCCCCCCTTGGTAACGTGCCAGACGCATGGTTGCTCCATCATCTCAACTACCCGGGGATCGTCCTCAGGCAATCCAGAGAAAAATACAAGTGGTGTTTCCTGATACCGGGGTCGACTGCGGACTGCCGTGCAGAACTGGATTCCATCCATCTCTGGCATTACGACATCTGCAATCACAAGACTGGGTACATCATCGGGATGGCTGTCCATAAATTCAAGAGCTTCTGCCCCTGTCGCGGCCACGCGCACGACATAATGCGAAAACTCAAGGCGCATGGCCAGCATGTTACGGACATCGGGGTTATCCTCAACCACCAGAATCGTATCTCCAGCCACGTCTATATCGTGCCACACCCGTCCGGTTTGTGCACCCAGGACGCCGATAGTGGAACCGGGATGTTGCATGTTATGTTCCATCTTCTCCAATGGCGTCAAACATCATTGCCAATACATGGCTATGCCGCTATTGAACGGCTCGGCCAATTTCCTAGCGTTTTCCTGCCTTCCGCCTCAGTGGGCAGGTCTGCCGTTACTGCATTGCTGTAACGATGGGCCACACCTGCGCCCCGATGCCGCGGCGAGCGACATCATTCGTGATGCGGGTGCGCCACCAGCCACTGGTTCTTCCTGGTCGCGCTCCAGGCTTGAAAGGCGGGATCCATAACACTACCTGCCATCTGGACAGGGCGCCCATGCCCGTGCATCCTGCCGCACCATAAGAACTGCCTGAGCATCAACCCGGTCGCATGCTCAAATCCACCCGGCAAACTGCGCGGCCGGCCACTGGTTACTGGCATTCATCACTAAGAAGGTGTTTTAGAACTCAAGCGGCGATCTCCATGACGCGATTGGGGCCCCATGGTCTGCGGCGTTTTTTGTCGGGCGCCAGACGTCGCACCATCAAACCAATCATCGCC
>JAJZMA010000215.1 GCA_021850405.1 bacterium | reverse complement strand
CCACCGGTTGCAGGGCTGGGACCTGCAGAGGCGCCCGGGAAACAGAATGACCTCGGCTGCCTGCTGGCAGCTGGCTGTTTCCTGTTGATGATGTTTACCGCGCTGGTGGGAAATGACGCCCTCAGCAATCCATATGGCGGCAGCACTTCGCCTGTCCAGCTTGTGGTCGCATTTATCGGCCTTATTGCTATCTGCGCCCTGGTGCTTTCGGGCCGCGCCAGGGTACGGGCACCCGCATCACTTCGGCCGCTTGTCGCATCCGGAGGGCTTGCTGGTACCGTGGGCTGCCTTATAGTGGTCGCACCGCTTGCTTTTGCTGCGGTTGCGTCTGCGGTTGGGCTAAATCTGGATGTGATTACCTGGAGCCTGGTTGGGATAACGTGGATCGCATGTCTTGCCACCATTGTGCTTTCCCTGCTAACTACTGACTGGGGCCTACAGCGGCAATGGCTTCAGCTGTTTTTCATAGTAGTCGGCTGTCTTGTCTCGGCTGCCCTGGCATTTGCGGTGTCAACCCCACTGCTGGGCTGAAATGTCCATCAAATCCGTCGACGGTGGGCAAGGCGGCCCCCGTTCCGGGGCGCCTTTGTTCCTGGTGTAGGATGGATTGGGTTAGCCCTGGGGGAGCGTATGCCCAATCCCGCACAGGGAGAGAAACTCGGATCGCATGTCAGGGTCAGACGCATAGTACCCTTTCCAGACAGTTGTATTGGTTCCGGTATGCGTTTCATGGACGCCCTGAATCCGTGTGCACAGATGGTTGGCGGATACAAGGACGCCTACGGAGTTACTCCCTGTAGCCCGGATGATCGTATCCGCTATCTCCTCCGTCAGACGTTCCTGGAGGGTAAACCTTCTGCTGAACAGCCGCACAACACGGGTCATTTTGGATATTCCAATCACTCTTCCGGCTGGAAGGTAGCCGATGTGCACATTGCCAAAAAAGGGAAGCGCATGGTGCTCGCAGATGGCGCTGAAGGCAATGGGTCCCTCGACCACCTGCGAGAAACTTTTTTCCCCTTCCGCCACCTGCTCCAGAGGAAATGATGTTGTCAGCTTCGGGTCACCGTCGTAGCCAGCTGTTGCCGAGATAAGCGCAGCCAGATAGCGCCGGTGTGTGTCCTGGGCTCCGGGTGCATCCTGGTCGAGTCCCAGCCGAGCAAGGATAAGGCTTAGATATGCTTCAAAGTCAGCCTTTTCCTGGTCGCTTAGAGGTTTTCGAAGTGCGTCTGCAGATGAGCGCCTGGCCCCTTCTCCTCTTGCCATCAGTAGACTGGCTCCTTGCTCCTGTGCATGGAAAGACGTGAGTAGGTCCGCTCACCGAGCGTTGTCCAGCCCCGGTAGGCTGTCGTCGAGAGCGGAAAGTCCAGCGTTCCAATGTACTGCGTAATATCGGCACAAAACCCGGACTTGAAGCGCCATAGCCCATAGAGCGGATGCTCTTCTGACAGCAGATGAGCTGGTGGAACCGCAACGAGATCATAACTCTGGATTTCATGCGCCTGGAGCCACCGCATAATCTCCCACTGGAGCGCGTAAGGCGCCATAAGCTCTTTGTGTCTTGTGACTGAGCCGCCATCCTTGTACCAGGCCTTGGACCCGAGGAAGGTCACAAATGCGCCTGCCAGCACCTCGCTATCTTTTACAGCAAAAAACAGCTGCCCGTTGCCGCTCTGGCTTTGCATTCTCCAGTAGTCGGAAAAATATGATTCCTCCCGCAGGACAAAGCTGTTGCGGGAGCGGGTTGCCTTCATGAGTCGGTACATGATGTGCAGGTTTTCAGTTGAGGCCCCGACTGGCAGTACCCGAATCCCCTTTTTCTGTGCCAGCCGTATGTTGTACCTGGTTTTGGGCTTGAACGATGATAACAACGCCTCTTCTGTCAGTCCCAGCGGAACTACCACAGTAGAGCGATTTATCTGGATATCTATTGGCGCCCTTCTGTACTGGACCCCGGGTGGCAAGCCATCCTGGTCTGGCAGTTCTGGTTCGGTGCGTATCAGAAACGGTCGTCTTCCAGGTGGCAGTTCAAGGGCAAGCTGGGAGAGCTGGGCATGGCTCGCAACACCAGGACCCTTGGGTGTATACCACATCTCACCAAAAGCCGGAAAGTGGCGGCGTAGCGCCATGACAGCAACCTCTTCCCCACGCAGTTGCGCAATGAGGTATAGCGGCTGCCAGTTGTGCTTGCGCTTGAACTCACCCCAGCTGTGGCTTTGAAGGATATGGCCACCATCCGGGTTGGCGGCGATCAGCCTGTCCCAGGAGCCAAGTTCGGCAGGGGTTGCATATCTCATGGTCTTAGCTTTTGCATCGTTCGGTATACAGTATGGCGCAGCTTCCGTATGGGTAGATCCCACCCATGCCCGCGTTCCACCACACGCCCCCCAAAGGCAAGCTTGAACTGGGTAAAGCCTGCCCACGGATGTGTTGGGCTGGCCCCCGGTGGTGCTATTCCATAAAGGTCAAAGCTGTGGCTGCCATTTTTCTGGGCATCCAGTATCATCTGCCAGCAGACAGGAGCGGCAGGAGCCAGACTGCGGGGCTGCTCCGGATCTGCAGCCGCGTGGGCATAATAGCGGACTCCTGCCCAGTCGAGGCAGATGGCCGCGGCGACAGGGGTGTCCTCGTGCTCAGCCAGGTAGATGGTGGCTATTCCTGCAGGGCCAAGCGTGCGTATTAGGGTCTCGTAATATCGTTGTTCATGGCCGTGGAAGCGGCTCTTTTTGCTGGCTCGTTCCAGGAAGGAAAGAAAGAGTGCCAGGTCCTCTGTGCTCGTGCTGTGGCGTATGGTGAGTCCGCGGCGCTGCGCTCCGTTTATGCTGCTACGATGCCCTTTGGTGAAGGAGTGTTTTAGCTCCTCTGCAGGTCTGGCAAGGTCCAGAACCGTCGTCCACTGTGGCTGGCCGTCGAAGGAGGGGATTGCACCCATATCCTTCATTTTCGCGTCCAGGCCAGTACCAGGCTCCAGCCTTACAAAATCCTGGCCCCGGTCTTTGCCTTCCTGCAGGAGACTTTGCAGCGACTCCCTTAGAGGCCCGTTTGCGCCAGGGTTTTTAAGGACTGGGCCATAGGGGCAGTAGAGGTAGCGTACGCCCCGTCCGGTTTCCTCATACGCCGACCACATCCAGTCCTCTCCCTGACAAGCAGTTACTGGGTACCCAAGGGCCTCGCGAAAGGCTCGCCAGGGAGCACTTTGAAGTATGTGGCCATGCCACGCAGCAAGCTGTAAGTCCCATGCAGCTGGTGCTGGTAGCGCGCTGCTGTTTCCTGCGATGGCATTTACGGTAGCAAATGGCGGGCATTGCCGCTTCCTGCAGGGAGACTTTGCATCTCGCATGGCAGTAAAAAGCTTTTTTGGGGCGGGAGGGGTCCTGCCTGCATCCCCGCGGGGGTCTGTGCCAGTCCCCGGGGCGGCTCCCCAGCGGACACAGAAAGGAGAGAGAAGCGTGGCAATGATCAGGTGGGCCCCTGGTTCAGAAAGAGCAGGTACTGGCCGTTTGACAGGGATGGGATGAGGGAATCTGGTTGGGTAGTTGAGAATGCGTATCGAAACAACGTACAATCGCAGCTGAAATCCATTTAGCAATAAGGAGATTTGCTATGCCAATAACACGGGAAGATCTTGCTGAGGAGCTTAGGTGGTATCTGAAGGACGAGGATGGAAAGCCTGCTACTACTGTCGCTGCCCGCGATGAGGTGCGCTGGTTCTTTGACACCATTGCAGCATCTCTCGCTGCAGGCGAGGAGGTCAGCATCCATGGGTTTGGTTCGTTCAAGCTCGCAGATCGTGCAGCACGCATGGGACGCAACCCACGCACTGGTGAGGCGGTGAAGGTGCCAGCCCGTCGCGTAGTCCGGTTCGCTCCAAGCAGCTCGCTTTCAGCATCCCTGAAGGGCAGCAAGCCAAAGGCCAAGGCCAAGGCTCGCAGGTAGTTTCCAGCCCTGCAGGGACAGGGGGGCTCAATGCCCGGGCGGTGGCGCACTGGAGCCACTGCCCGGGTGCCACCCTGTATGGTGCGCCGTTTCGGTGTGCGCAGTCAGGATTCCGCCGGGATCAACGTGGATCAGCACCTCGCGGAGTTGTGTGATCTCGTGAAACAGTTCATGGCGGATCGCTTCGGCTATGGCATGGCCCTGGGCGACCGTTGCCGTTGCGTCAACCTCTATGGTGAGGTCTGCCAGTAGCTGCCGGCCGGTCCACCGTGCATGTACTCCGGTTATTTTCTGTAGCCCTTCATGACGACCGGCAATTTCTGTGATCAGCTGCTCCATCACGTAGTCGGCCTCATCCATGAGTCTTCCAGTCACATGACCGGCCGTCTCCCAGCCTACATACAGGATGAGCCCAGTGAGGGCAAGGCCCGCCAGGGGGTCCAGGAGGTGGAATCCCAGCCAGGAGCCAGTTACGCCCACAGCAGCCCCCAGGGAGACCGCTCCATCCAGCCGCGAATGCTTTCCATCAGCTGCCAGGGAAGTACTGTGGGCCCTTGCTGCCGCCCGCAGTTTGTACTGCCCCACTGCTTCATTGCCCACCACTCCGATGAGGGCTGCAGCAAGGGCCAGAAGGGGAGTGCCAAGAGGTTGTGGATGCAGGAGATGGGTGACTGAATCGAACCCAGCCAGCACTGCACTGGCGAGAATCAGCCCCAGGACCAGGAGGCCCGCCAGGTCTTCGACCCTGTGGTAACCATAGGGGAAGCGCCGGGTTGCGTGACGGCGACTTAGGAGAAATGCTGCTGCGAGCGCAATTGTGGTTGAGACATCTGCCAGGTTATGGAAGCTGTCAGAGAGTACAGCACTGCTGCCGGTCGCCAGCCCAGCAAACAGTTCCAGTGCAGCGACCAGGCCCAGTACCCCTGAGCTGACCAGGGCGACGCGTAGCGGCTCGTCACCAAGGCTTCCATGGTGATGACCATGCGATGCGGCAGAGTGGTCGTGGTGCTCGCCATCCCTGGATTCGTTGTGGGCTGTTTCCCCATGCTCGTGCTCGTGCTCGTGCCCGTGTTCATGCTCATGCTCATGCTCTGGGCGCTTCTCATGATGGTCATGTCTGCTGCTGGCGGAAGTGGGGTGCGGGTGCGGGTGCGGGTGCGGCTTCTGGCTGATGGGATCGCTGTTCTGCGCTCTTGTGCCATGTGCCATGGTCCTGTCTGCCTCTGCGCTCCACGGTACTTCTGGGCCCTTGTGCCGCTCCCCAGGGGAATGGCTCAACTGGGGGGCACTGTGATGGTGCTGCCATGTGCTGGCTTCAGCTGGCCTTTGGGTACCAGGCGATCCAGCCTCAGCTGCCATGGGTGTAGCTGTCTTTTTGCGGAACGGGAAAGAAAGTTGCACTGTGTAAGGGTATGGTACGCTCCCCCTGCCGGTAGGACTACCATGTGTCCGGAATGCGAAATCTTGTGTTTGCGGTTCTGGTGGCGTTTATCGCCAGTTTTTTCCTCACTGCGGCCTCGGTCCGGGCACTGGCACCGGCACCTCCCCTGCAGGCCGAGGTGAACCTGGTCTCCTCCACATTTACGATTCCAGGGCATCCGCCAGCCATCCCCATGCCTTCTTCTGGCAGCATGGCTGTCGCGGTTGAGGGTGCTGGTGTGGTGGCGCAGAAAAATGGCTCACAGGTTGGCGCAATAGGCTCCATTGCCAAGATCATGACGGCACTGCTGGTGCTGCGGGCACACCCGCTTGCCCCTGGTGCGCAGGGCCCAACGCTCACGATAAACGCTGCGGACGTGGCAGATTATGAGAGGGTTGTGGCCGAGGACGGCTCTTCGGTTGCCGTGACACTGGGGGAGAAACTTACCGAAAGGGATCTTCTGCTGGGCCTCCTGCTGCCGTCTGCCAACAATTTTGCAGATCTGCTGGGCACATGGGTGGCAGGATCAGATGGGGCCTTTGTTGCACAGATGAATGCGCAGGCACAAGCTCTCGGGATGAATTCCACCCATTTTGCAGATACGAGTGGCTACTCGAGCCAGACCGTATCTACCCCTCTGGATCTCATCACGCTGGGAAGGGTTGCGCTGGCAAACCCCACTCTCGCCCAGCTGGTCAGGACCCAGCAGGCAACCATGACCAATGGGGAGACCATCTACAACCTTGACAGTCTGCTCTCGACTCCAGGATGGCTGGGTATAAAGACCGGGGAAACCGGGGCGGCCGGAGCGTGCCTCCTCTTTGCTGCCCGCGAGCAGGTTGCTGGGGGTCACTTTGTCACAGTCATAGGGGCCCAGCTGGGCGCCTCCTCTCTTTCCAGTGTCTTTTCCAGTGTCTCGCGGGCAGTAACAGCTACGGTTGACGCTTCCACCCTGTTTGGTCCAGCTGCCCTGCCCATGACCATAAACGGCTATCTGCGGACGGCATGGGGCAGTGCTAGCCACGTGACACCGGTCATGGCGGGTAACCCACAGATTGTCGTTTTTCCCGGAGAGACGGTGGATGCCCTGCTTACGATCTCAGCTACCAGTGCAGAAAATGGCCTTTCCCCAGGACACAGGGTTGGCGAAGTTACTCTCTGGGAAGGAGGCCAGGTGGTAGCGCGGTGGAACGTGCTGCTCAACAGTCCCATAAAGCCGGCTCCGATAGGATGGCGGATCCTGAACGACTAGTCCCTGCTCTTGCAGTGTGGCCTGAGGCAGCACGAGCAGGTCTGTGAGGGAGCGGGCTCTTTCTCCTTCTACCAGGCTCCTTCGGTACGCTCAGCCGCCAGTTTCAGAGCTTCCATGACATCGTCGCCCCGCTGGGCCAGGTCCGCCGATACGCGCACCGTCTCCAGCCGCTCCTTGGCCAGTACCACCTCCACTTCATGGAGGCCCAGATGACCTTTCTGGGATGGATGTCCTGAGAACGCTGAGCGTGGCACACGAAGCTTCTCCCGCATCGCTCTTGGTGAGAGCTCACCAGCCTTGACGATGATGGCATGGGGGTCAGTCCGGGCTGGACCAATCCGGAAGCGATAGACAGTCCTGCCCGATTTGGCACACGTCTCACACCGTCCAAACCGGTCCTCAGGCATCTCGGGACGCTTCAGGCAGACACGGCACATGAGCATTACCTCCTTATCTGGTTGGCAACCTGGAGTTTACCGCGCTATAGCTACACTCCGGCGGGAGACTGGTTATGGCTAACGGACTCCGCGTGCCTGTGGGCCTGTGTATCACCTTGATGTGTGCTGCTCTGCGCTACAGTTTGGGGATGACAGCCAGCATGATTGATGGGCGTGCCCAGGCCCAGGCCGTTGAGGAAGCGGTGCGCAGCTGCCTTGCCTCCTGGCCTGCTGGTGTGGCTCCCAGGCTCCAGGTGGTGCTGGTGGGAGATAACCCGGCCTCCCTCGTCTACATCGCTGGCAAGGAGCGCGCATGCAATCGCGTGGGCATCTCCTCGGATCTCCTCAGACTGCCCACGACAACCAGCACGAAAGAGCTGCTGGCTCACCTTGACAGGCTGGCAGATGACGTGACTATCGATGCCATCCTGGTCCAGATGCCACTTCCAGAGGGGATTGATGTTGCTGCGGTGGTCTCTGCACTTCCCCCGGAAAAGGACGTGGATGGCTTTAGTCCATACAATATCGGCAGACTCGCAGCCAGATGGCCAAAGGTAATACCCTGCACGCCCAGGGGGTGCATGCGCCTGATCCGGAGCACAGGTATGCAGATCGACGGGGCAAGGGCGGTGGTTGTGGGGAGGGGATGGGTGGGCAACCCGATGTCCATGCTGCTCACCCGGGCCAACGCTACAGTGACTGTTTGCCACCGTTTTACCCGCAACATGGCTGACATCACCGCCCAAGCGAGTATCCTAGTGTCTGCAGTTGGTATCCCGGGCCTGATCCGCGCTGAGCACATAGCTCCTGGGGCAGTGGTCATCGATGTTGGCCAGAAGCGCGTCGAGGGCCATCTGTACGGGGACGTAGACAGGCAAGCAGGAGAGGAATTGGCAGGATGGCTAACACCAGTACCAGGCGGCGTGGGGCCAATGACCATAGCGATGCTGATGGACAACACAGCACGCCTCGCCGCACGTCGAAGAGGCCTGCCCGCACCACGCTGAAGGACCGGCTTGATGTGCGGTGGTCGCATCAGGAGGCGGTAAAACCGTATGCGCGACCGTTTGGCGTCATCTTCCGGGATCCCAAGGGGGTAGCTGTCGGTGGAGTCGCCGTGAACGGACCTGACCTGCTCTACTACCGTCAGTTCCAGGCTGCAGTCCTGGACCTTACGGGCGAACTGTTTCTGGACGAGGCGGTGGAAAGCGCTCCGGATCCGCAGGCTGCCTGGCTGGAGGAGATATCGGCCCTGCTGCCCCCGGTGGAGGAGTGCACTATCCGGGTGCTCTCCAATTTTGATGATGACAATGGTCGCACCTACCGCTTTGCCGTTGGAGAAGACTCTGGTGGGCTCAATGCCAGACAGCTCCTTGAGTACCAGGAGTTCCAGGCGGTAGTTGCGCACAAGACGGGGGCTCTTTATCGCAATTCGTCGGTGGAAAAGATTGCAGATTTCAACCAGCGCCAGACTGCGTGGGTTGCCGAACTGGGTCGCCTGCTCCACCGGACTGCTCCCTGAAGGCTGTGCCCAGGTAATGGTGGGACCGATTGCGTGACATGATCCCGTGGCGAGGGTTTATTGCCAGAAGGGCTCTGTCTGGGGGTGTGCTCCTGCTGGTGCTCCTGGCAGGGTCAGGATGGGCCCTGGCTTCCGCGCTTGCCACCAAACCTACCCCTGATCTCATTGCGATGGCAAGCGCTGGCAAGGGGTTCACTCCTCCGCCCGACAGCAGCGTCTGGCTGGATGTGGAGCTCTATGCGCACAGTGGCTCCAGCTACATGATTGTGCATGAGCCACTTTCATCAGCGTCGGTTGCAAATGCTCCAGCCACTGCACCCCTTTCCCAGAGTGCCGTGCCCGCAGGTTCGTACAAGAGTGCTGTAGCAAGGCTCAATACTGGAAGCGGCAAAGTTCTTGCTTCCAGCCGGATTGCCGGCATTGAGATAAAAGCGGGCCAGCTTACGCCGCTACTGGTTGTGCTGGGGGAGGCCAGGGGGGGGGTGCTGCTCCGGGGACTCTATGCGGGAACCCTTGACGTGAATCTGGGGCTCCAGGTGGCAGCCGGGACGGCACTGACGGTGCCATCTGTGCCGCTTGAGACAGCAGCAGGTGCTCCCTTCAGCTTCTCCAGCCAGAACGGCCATCCCTTTCTCGTCATCTCCTTTATCACTGAATGCCAGGAGACCTGCCCGATAGCCATGGGGCAGATGCTCGCACTGCGCAATGAGCTTGCAGCGCAGGGGCTGCTGGGCAGGGTTCCCATCTTTGCCCTTACACAGGACCCGGCAGATGACACACCACACGTCCTGCAGCTGTACCAGAAGATGACCCAGCTGCCCTTTACCTTCCTTACCGGTACTGTCGCCAACGTTGACCTGTTCTGGCAACAGCTTCACGTGCCGCCTATACAGCGCGTGCCCTGGGGCAAGGCTACGGCCCCGCTCTTTTTTGCTACCGGCAAGCCAGAACCATACAACATCATCCATGCCTCGGTAGTGGTACTCGCAGATGGTAACGGTGCTGTTGTGCACCTTTATGAAGGCCAGCCCACGGCCCTGGCGCCACTGCCTGCTCCTCTGCACAGCTATCTGGACTCCCAGGGTGTAACGGAGCTCTCCCAGCAGGGATCCTGGACCTACCAGGACGTGGATACAGAAGTGCGCAGCCTGCTCGCTCTTGCCCCTGCTCCCGCACCCTCTGTTATCACCGGTAGTGGGCCGGGCGGAAGTAGGCTGCCCGGGTTTACCCTCTCAAGTCTTGCCGGAGGGCAGGTCAGCCTTTCTGGCGTGCTGGGACACGAGGTGGTCCTCTCGTTCTTTGCAACCTGGTGTACCGCCTGCCGCGCTGAGCTGCCAGCGCTTGTCCGGACTGTTGCCGCAGCCCCTGGCAGGCCCATCCTGCTTCTCATAGATGACGGAGACTCTGCGACATCGGTGCACACCTTTCTTTCCCAGCTCGGCATCAGCCATGCAGAGGTGCTTCTGGATCGCAATCAGCGTGTGTCAGGTGAATACCGCATTTCAGGCCTTCCAGTCACCATCTTCATAAACGCGAAAGGACGGCAGGTGCGCCGCTTTATAGGTGAGATGACGCCCGCCGATATGCAGGCGGGTCTGCAGGCCGCTGCCTAGAAAGCCGCGCCCCCTTTACAGCCGGGAGAGTACCCATCCTCCTGGGTCACCCACTACTTGAAGCCGAACATGCCCTCGTGGAAATCGCCTGTTTCCACCCATTTCCTTATGACCCGGTCAATGGTGCTGTTGTCGATCTCATTGAGCCCCCAGGACCTGG
>JAJZMA010000195.1:6173-10460 GCA_021850405.1 bacterium | reverse complement strand
TAGCAACGCTCTTGCCCCCATGAAAGTCTGCAAAGCACGGGTAACTGTGTCCAATCATGGCGGCAGCTGCCGCGACTGCACGCTCCCGCTCTGTGGCACCACACATGTCGGCGACTGCGACTGCCACTGCCCCCTTGGCCACATCCAGGACAAATACAGCCGCAGCCTCCTTGTGACCTATAACGCGAAGAACATTGGTTGTCCCCATGGAACCACTTCCGGAGGCCCGGACATCTATGCCACGACTAAGCTTTCCCACCAGCACACCGTTCGGGATTGAGCCTATGAGGTAGCCAGCTGCAGTCGCCATAATTGCAGATCGCGTCAGTTGCATGGAAGCTGAGTATATCGGGATCCTTCTTCCACTGGATACTTTCTGGCATACAGGGCCAGCACAGCTCCTGCCTGCCTTCCGCAAGCCCCCAGCAACGCCAGACGGGGATGGGTGGCCACAAGTAAGCGTCCAGGTCACTGGCGCCAGCCACCATTCTCCTCCCCCACCCGGGCGTACAACTTTCCTATACTTGGACACCAGTGTCATCTGCAGCAATACCCAGCGGCGCCTTCGGCAACAGGATGGTCCCACGGAGCGTTGTCATCGTCGATGATCTCCCCGACCTGAGGACGCTTGTCCGTATGCGGCTCTCCATGGAGCCCGACATGGAAGTTGTTGGCGAGGCAGGCAACGGCAGGGAAGCGGTACGGCTGGCCCGGACGCTCTCCCCCCTTGCAGCAGTGCTGGACCTGGAGATGCCGGTCATGGGGGGAGCAGAAGCTATTCCCCTTCTGCGGGAGGCGGCCCCTGGCATTGGCATCCTTCTCTACACCGCTGCGCACCAGGTTGCCCTGCCAGATAAACATGCCCCAGACAGCATTGTCCGGAAGGGTGGACCCCTTTCTGAGCTTGTCAGTGCCCTCCGGAAGATACTGGACCGCAACCCACTTGACCTTGTACATCTAAGACTGGAACCAGTAACACTCAGGCAGGCGATAGCTGCATTTGACGCATGGACCGGTCTCAACCTTACTGTCCTGTCCGCACTCGAACGCGGACATAAGCTGAGTGAGCTACAGCTGGGAGGAGCCTCAAGGGACGAACTGGAAGCGCTCATGGGGGTTTATGCCCATATCGGCCTCGACCTGCAGAAAGCGGCACGTCTGGAACTCGATACTATCATCCCTGTAATACACATACGGCGGGCCACCGCAGTGCTGGCGCGAAAGGCCCTGCTCTCCCTGGACAACGACCGGCTCCCTCTTTTCTGGGAGGCATGGGGTTACACAGTACCCAGGGAGGCAGCGGCAGCTCTCGGGGCAATGAGGAGTGACTTGCTGGATGTCCTGCCATCAGGGCCAGCAGCGTAAATAAGGGATACATATCTGGTCTGGATATTGGGATCAGGAGACTCCCTTTGTGCCTTTTCAACTGCGCTTTGAGAGAGAAAGAGAGAGAGTACTTGGGCTCACTCGATAGAGGAGCGGGCGGAGCGGCAGCAGGTGTGTCCCGATGCGGACAAACCTTGCGCGTCAATCGGATCCAAAGATACCGGTTGAAATTGATTATGGGGACGTCTTTCTGGCAGATGTGCCTGCGCGCGGGCATGGCTGCAATTGTGCCGGGGTGATGGGTAATGGGATAGCAGTTAAGTTTCGCCGCCGCTGCCCCGCCATGTTCCAGGAGTATCGGAAACGATACCGTGCTGGCACTTTCTGGGTTGGCGATGTCTTCACGTGGCCCACGCCGCGCCGGACGATCTTCAATCTTGCCCCCCAGTCTGTTCCTGGGCCGCATCAACGCTCGGCGAAATCAGAACCGCCACGTTGCGAATGACCACTGAGGCAGTTGCCCGAAGGATAGATGCATTTGGTCTCCCACGTATTGGCGCTGGATTGGGAGGATTGAAGTTTGCAGAGGTGAAGGAGGTTCTCAATGCGGTTGCAGATGGAGGGGACGTGCGGTTGATCGTGTTGATACCTTCCGGGGCTATGTCGGTGTAGGATTCTGTAGAAGACTGATTGCCAAGGGCATTGTGATACTGGTCTGACGAGACAACATGTGATCCGCCTGCGGAGCGCGAGGGACCAGCTCTTGATTGAGAACACGGATGTGGCAGGGGCCCAGTGGGTATTTGGCCGCAGTGCTGTGACTGAGCGGATCAGGCGGGGCGAGTCGCAGGGGGCAGTACAGGACAGGGCCGGGCCGTGGTCGTCAGGACCGTGACCGTGGACTGGGACGGCTACGAGGTCCGTCACCCGGGCGTGTTCACGCTGTTGAATACGCTGCCGCGTGCTGAGGCGCGGCGAGCGTTCAGCAAAGTGATGGAAGAGAAGGCAGCGCGTATCGAGATGCTGCGCTGTGTCCTGAAGGCCCAAGGACTGGATCTGGCATCGACCGACGCCGGCATCCAGGATCTCAACGACTGGTTCCTGGCGAATGTCGAGGCTGACCCGGACAACCCGGGTCAACTACCACCGGAGTGGTACTCGGTTGTTCACGACGTGGCACTGTTCCTGGGAGAGGTGATTATCGAGCGTTGCCCTGGGCTGGGGTGGACGTTATACACCGGGGGGAAGAAGAACGTCTCATACCAGCACCACGTCCTTGTGGGTTTCAGCAAGGTGCCGAACCCGAAGTACAACCTCGACCTCGACCGTCGTGTTGCCGCCTACGGACATCAGATCCTGGCGACCCGGGGCTCGGTCGCCCGCTACGGGCATGTCACGGTGAGAGGTGTTGAGATCGATGTGGACGCTGCAGTCGCCAGGCAGCCCGATCGTGAGATCGAGAAGCATGCATTCTGGCAATGGGTCAAGCTGGCCGAGTCGCAGGCCTGACCTTGCCCAGATGTGAACCGCCCCTGGTTTTCTGGAGACATCTTTCATAATCCCCCGGATATCATGCCCCTCGGCATGTCACATAGCATCTCTTTCAGCTCTCCCTGTCCCTCGCACATGCGCCACACGCCACCCGTTACACAAGGCATCATGTAACTCTCTACCCCGGACGCACCGACTCCGGATACCTCATTGCGAGTCCTTCAGTCAGGTTTACCTGCACTACCCACTCGGGAGGAACGCCAGCAGCAGAGCTCATGGCAATGCGGCAGGGCTGGACCGCTGACATCTCGCATAGCGCAAGCACACAACCGCCAAAGCCGGCCCCCACCAGCCGTGCGCCCATCACCCCTTGCACCCCCATGGCGGCGCCAACCGTAGTATCAAGGGCAGCAGTGCTCACCTCATAGTCCTGACTTAGAGAACTGTGGCTCTCAAGCATAAGCGCACCAAGTTGCCCAAAATCGGCTGATCTGGCGGCTTCCACTGCTTCCAGGGATCTTCTGGTTTCGGTAACTACGTGGCGCGCGCGACTGCGATAGAGCGGATTCCTGAGCCTTCGCAAGTCTTCCTCCTGCACCTCCCTCCATGAGGTAATTCCCAGCTCTGCCGCTGCAGCCTCCAGCTGTGCCCTCCTCTCCCGGTACTCCTTGCCACCCGTAGAGTGTTTTTTCCGGGTCGGACATAGCAGCCAGCGATAGCCGGACATGTCACAGGCAACAGACGCTGTCTGCTCCTTCCCAGCATCGAAGAGCAGAAGTTCGTCCTTTCTGCCATAGACAATGGCGGTCTGGTCGAGTGTGCCGCACGGGACCCCCAGGATATCGTTTTCAACCATCTGCGCCTGGGCGACAAGCTGTGGAGCAGTCATGCCCACACCCGTAAAACGCGCTACCGCAAGGGATATCCCGCAGCAGAGCGCCGCAGAAGAACTGAGCCCGGCACCAGGCGGAATCTGGCTGACAACCGCCATCTCCAGGGGCGGAAAGCTGAAGCCAGCCTGCTCCATGCCAAGCAGTGTGGCAAACGCCGTATCAGCGTAACCCCCATCCAGCCACAGCTCCTCCCGCTCTTCCACCCTGGATCCCGACCCACCTGCGCCAGATGGCAGGAGCAAGCGCCACATGCCAGCTCCAGCAACCGAGATTCCAACAGCCAGTTCCATATCGATTGCACCGCACAGGGTGGCCCCCCCAGCATAGTCAACGTGATCCCCAACTATCGTGATCCGCCCTGGCACCACCGTTACCATCGCCTCACGCCCATCCGTAAGCTTTTCCAGCGCCTGGAGAAGCGCTGCCTGGCTCTGCTCTGTCATGAAGATCAGCTCGCTCCAGCACCAGCAGAACCACTGCTGGATCCAGAGGAGCCTGTGCCCTTGTTGATCCGGGATGTCTGCCTAAACAGTCGCACGTTTCTCTTTCCGTACCGCACCCTTACCACCAGGTAACA
>JAJZMA010000195.1:0-6163 GCA_021850405.1 bacterium | reverse complement strand
CAGATGATGCCGAGGAAGGTCGCAAGCCCCTTGTCTGCCACCCGCATCAGGAGGGCTGCCGCCAGGGCCACGGCGGCTGTGGCTCCAAACGTGTACAAAAGGCCAATAGCTGCAGCTTCAAAACTGCCAAGGCCTCCAGGGCTAAGTGTGGCGGCACCGACAACAGTAGCAACGGCGTACACAAACGCCGCCTGCTGCCAGCTGAGAAGACCGGGGTCCAGGTTCTCGATGATGACCCAGAAGGCGGTAACCATAACCAGTGCGCCAAAGACGCTGAGCACAGAATAGAGCCAGGTATCCCAGCGCTGCAGCAAGGCAACAGTCGACAGGTGCAGTTTGCGCAACTCGGACGCAGCGCGACAGAGAAACGATACCCGCTCCATCATGGAGGCAATCCAGAAAACCACTCCCGGCACTGTCAGGATCAGAAGGATGAGGCAGGTACCCCCGAATGCAGACAGCATTCCGACATCTGCGGCATGGTAGCCAATTGATCCCGGAACCCCAAGCGCAATGATGATAAGGGTATATATCAACTCCTGGACCGTTATCGTGGCTACGACACTGCCAAAGTGGGCATCTGCAACATCGGTCAGGATCACAGCCCTGGTTAACTCTCCCAGCGGCAAAAGCCCGGTAGCCTGTCCTGCATAGTTGATGAGAATCGTGTCACCGAGGGGTTCATGCACATCGACAGCCCGCAGAAGGGTCCACCAGCGGACCCCCTGGAGCAGGTAGTAACACACTGAAAGCAACGCGATGACGGGGATCACTGCCAGGCTGAAATGGGAGACTGCCGTTGCAAATCGCGAAGGCTGTATGACCAGCAGAAGGACCACCACAGCAGCAATACCCATCAGGAATGGAATGGCATCCAGAATTCGCGTAGCCCAGGTCCCCTGGGAGCGTACGACTGCTATTGTGCTGCCCTCCGGCCGACAAGTGTCTCGCCAGAACGCCGGTCCCAAAGCAACCTTCCCAACACGTTGGCATAGCTGAAGCGCGTAGCTGCAGGATCACTGCGAAGGCCGGCCAGGCGCCGCAGCAGCACCAGCAGGGTAAGTGCGACCATTGTGAGACCCAGCGGCACGGTTCCAGCTGCAAATGCAACTGCTGTAGCCAGGATAAAGCCACCAAGCACACCCGGTGCTATCCCATGCAGGAGAGCCCCCGCAGCATAGACACCAAGAAGCGCCGGCAGCAGTGCTGGTGCTATCGCAGCAACCACTCCGGTTGCCACAGCTATGCCCCTGCCACCATTGAAACGAAGCCATACCGGCCACATATTGGCCACCGTAGCAACCACTGCTGCCATGAACAGGACTGGTGGGTGAACGTACGTCAGCTCACCGGCAAAGAGTGGTATAAACCCTTGCGCAAACTGGAGGGGCCCGGTCCAGACCGCTGGGCCCGTGCCCGCGTTGCGGTAGATATTGGAAGTGCCAATGTTCCCAGTGCCGTAGGCCCTTATGTCGAACCCCACGGTCTTGCGCACCACCAAATATCCAACTGGTATGCCTGCTACCAGGTAGACAGCAATCAGGTAGGCTACCTGCCACACCACTGTCATGACGGCTGCGGGGAACCAGCGCTCCCAGGCGCAGAACCATATGCAGGCAATGCGGCAAAACCGATAGTTCCAGGGCCGGTATAGGCGCCCATCACTGGAGTGAGCGCAACTACTTCGCTCGTTACAACCTCACAAGCCGCCTTCAACTCCCCCATGAGCTCAGCAGCACGCGCTGGCGCTGCGCAGTGAAACACCAGCAGCCGCAAGGGTCTCCCGTCAAACTGCTCCAGCGCCTCCCTCACAAAGATGCGGGTGGCGCGCCGGTCTCCGCGGGCCAGGCCAACCCGGTGCCCCTGCCCCTGCCGCATCTCGAAGACCGGTCGAACGCCCAGGAGATCACCAACATTCGCTACCAGCGTAGTGACCCTCCCACTGCGTGCAAGATATTCCAGTGTAACGAGACTCCCGTACATCCGCACATCTTCCATCGCCTGCGAAAGTCTGGCGAGTATCGCATCTGCCGGCATGCGCTGACCCGCCATCTCCACTGCGAACCGGGCTAACAGACCATGTCCAGCTGCCGCAGTCCTGGTGTCCAGTACCGTGACATGCCTTTCTGTCTGCTCCTCATCAAACATTTGTGCAGCGATCGTAGCTGCCTCATGCATCCCGCTCAGCTCCGGAGGGATGGTAAGGCACAGGATCTGCTGCCCAGTAGCCTTACGGTATGCATTCAGGTAATCCCCCGGGCTGGGGGTCGATGTCTTTGGCACCTCCCCAGCGATCAGCCGACGATAGAATTCATCTGCATTAATGTCTATCCCGTCCAGATAGCTGCTGGAACCAATGGTTATCGTGAGCGGAACAGTAACCTGCAGGCCATCACTCGCCTGAGGGAGCATGGCGGCTGAGTCAGTGACAATTGAGCACGGCTGGACCGCAGCTGGCATCACTGCAGGTCCACGGTGGCTGGAGCCAGACTGCGATACAACGACCATACCTCGTCTACATGACGACCAATGTCATACCTGGTCACAGCCCGCTCGCGGGCACGTCTGCCAAAAAGGGCGCGCAGGGAAGGATCCCGCCAAAGCTGGTACAGCGCCTCCGCAAGAGAGCCGTCGAGGCCAGCTATCGGCAGCACAATACCGGCGTCACCAAGTGCTGTGCCATCATCCCCAGCATCTGTCGCCACAACCGCACAGCCCGCTGCCATCGCCTCAAGCAGGGACAGCGACAGCCCCTCAGCAGTGGAGGGTAAAACGAAAACATCGGTGGCACGCAACAGCTCAACCCTGTCGTTGCGATTGGCAAGGTTGCCCATGAAGTGTATGCCGTGGTGCTTTCCCCAGCGACGATAAAGAGTTTTCTGCTGGCTTCCGTCCCCGGCTATGACCAGCCTGTGGTCACTGGGCCACCCCATCCTGGCAAACGTCTCTATAAGCTCCACGACCCGTTTTTCAGGATCCAGTCTGCCAACATACGAGACGACAAACGACGCACCGAGGCGGCGCCTGAGCCCGGATGGGCCGGGCGAAAAAATGGCTGTGTCTACCCCATTTGGTGCCAGAAGCATCCTCTCCCGCGGATAGCCCTGATGAGCCAGCAGGGAGCGCTGTCGGCTACTCAGCACGACACACCGGTCAAACCTGGCCAGTGCCCTGCCATGGTACCGGTAGAGCCCGTCCATCACAATCCCTCTTGCGGTACCTGACTCTCCATAGGGAACATGGAAAGTGGCCACTGACTTTCCGCCATAGCGGTGCGCCATATTTCCCACCAGCGAGTCCGCCAGGGAGAAACTCCAGGAAGCGTGCGTAATGTGCGGGCGAAAGGAGGCCATGCCCTCTTCCATGGTGGCGCGATATCCCTTCCCGGGAATCACGACCGTCTTCCAGCGATAGCCAGGAAGAACAACTGTGTCCTCACACGGGACCAGCTCCCCATCCAGGCCATGGTAGAAGAAGCGGACGTGTGCCCCTTTTTCCTCGAGCCGCCGCACCATCTCTGCACTGTAGGTAGAGAGGCCATCCCCGCGAACCCCAGACGCGTGACCAAACCACGCAACGCGCAAGCGTGTCCTCCCCAGATGCTCCATTCGAAGCTCAGAACGACCCACGGCCTGCATCAGCTCTCCCTGCGGTGGTGCAGCGGCTGAGGCTGCTCTCCAAGTCTAGCGGCATTCTCCCCCTGACGGGTGGCATCCGCCATGTCCTGCTAATCTGCAAACACGTGATGGAAGGGGTACCACTGCTCTGGCTCTGCCAGCACCTCTACCTCTATCGCAGTCGCCACACGCTGCATGAGCTGCTGGTCAGTCTCGCCCGCACCAGGCTCCAGTGGGGGAAACACGATTATCTCAAACGCACCATTTTTTCTACGGGAGCAGACGGGAAAGACCCTGCGGCCAGTGCTGCGCGCCAGCCATGCAGGTGCCGAGCTAAAGAGCACCCTGCCTCCACAATAATCTACCGGCACCGTGTGCCCAGCACTCGGGATATCACACAGAAGTGCCACAAACCTCCCCATCCCGATTGCCCGGAACAGGCCCCTGGCGGCATGATGAGGTGTATAAAGTTCGAGGCCATTTCCAGCTCTCGCCCACACGACAAGGTCGTTCACAGGGCCCAGGGTGGCCATCACGGTGGTAAGGGCTATGCCATGAGCCTGGGCCACATTGGCGGCCATGTCCCAGGTGCCGTAGTGCGTGAGTGCGAGGATTCCCCCCTTCCCTTCCCGGACGTCATCCAGCACCGGCTCTATACCTGCTACATGGGACATGGCAAGGACAGCGTCCCGAGACAGGCCCAGGGCCCAGATAAAATCCAGCGAGGTGCGGGCATATTCCTGAAAGGACGCACGCGACAGCTCTTTTGCCCGGCTGCGGGTAACCCCAAGCGCCCGCTGGAAGTTGGCAACGCTACGCCTGCGATGGGCCCGCATCAGCATGTAACACGCTGCACCGGTAGCGTCCGCGATGATATACCGCCCTGGACCCATCCATTGCAGCAACGACCGAACTCCAGCAAGCCCTGCACGAAGCACAGCAGGAGGGGTCGCACTTTCACCCGCAAGGCCTGCGACTGCCCCTTCCGCACCAGGCTGACCCACTGGTTCCGACTCTGGTAGCAGGGCCTCATCCCTGCGGCTGGTAGAGGGTCCTGCTGGGTCCTTTCCTGCTGCGCTCACATCCATATCCTCAGTCACGCCTGGGAGCCCATGGGCGGGCTGGCAAGACCGTATCTGTAACCAGAAACCAGAAAAGCAGCAGACAACGAGCGATGCCCAGGGCCGCCTCCATCCAGTCTGTTCAGGGCGATGAGTATCCGCACCACGGGTTACCTGCTTGCCTTTTGGGATGACCCCACCGGATGCGCCGAGACACTTGCCATGGAAGAAAGGACCCCAGAGAGGGATGGAGCGGAGAAAAATGGGACGACGAGAGCAAGACAGCCCAGCAAGACTACGATGCCAACTGGCGACCGCCATCCTGGCATTCTCCCGGTTTGCGCCTGTACCGGGTTCCGGTATCGCTGCCCAGTCCGGACAAGAAACCAGAAGCCGATCACTGCCATAGCGCCAAAAAGTGGTACCAGAGCCCACCCGGTACCCGATGCCACCAGCGTCTGGGCCAGGCCAATCCGGGCGAGAAAACCAAATGCAACCGGAATGCCAGCAAGGGAAAAGCCGGCCACGAGCATACCCAGCCGCACTGCCCCCTCGGGCCCGGCCAAGCCAGCGCGGTCCCCGGCTTCCGAGGCAACAGCCAGCACAAGGAGAGCGACCCCTCCTTCACACGCAAGCGCAACCGCCGCGTCAGCTGCAGCAGTTCCTGCAGGACTGCAGGCAATAGCAAGCAGGATAAGCCCATACTGGGCGATGGCAAGTGCAGGCAGGGCAGCGCCCACCCGCTGCTGCAGCACCGCTATTGTCACGCCCGAGAGCAGCAAAAGCATCCCTGTCGCCAACAGTATGATCGCAAGCTCTGGGCGGGCCGCAATTAGTGGGGAGAGCAAAAGCAACGCCGTAATACCGGCCACCACCAGCCCGAGTGTGGGCTCCATGGCAGATACCGCTCGTCCTGCACGCAGATGTCCATGCGCCACAGCCATCCACCCAGCCAGCAACGCGACCGACGCAGCAATGAACAGGCACATTCCAAGGACGGCAGGCAGGACATATATGGTCGCAGCAGAAGGTGGAGTGCCATGCTGAGGAAATACCTCAGCTGGGCTCGCGGCTGAAAGCAGGACAAGTCCCAGGAGCAGCAGTATAAAAACAAGCTGGCTATACCGGAACCGCTCAGCTGCAGCTGTGCCAGCCCCGGTCCGCCCCTTGGGGAGCAGCGGGGCAACAAACATCAGGGAATAGATAACAGGCAGTGTCGCCAGAATGGTAAGGAGCGTACCGGCAGCCACCGTTATTGCCACCAGTAGAGTGCATATCGCAGGGAGAATCATGCGCGGGGCTGCTGCAGCCTCCTCGAGTGGGACCACAGCCACCAGGCCAGCTCCAAGCAGAAAGACCAGAAGCCCTCCCCCCAGCGCAAGCGTGTCATCAAGCAGAAAATTGCCAGCATAGAAAATAGCAGCACCACCTGGGCCGAGTGCCTGATGCAGCCCAGCACCAAAAATGGCCGCGCCCAGCACCAGC